>JBOGWV010000243.1:0-6499 GCA_050693975.1 Actinomycetota bacterium | reverse complement strand
ATGCCTCCTGCCCAAGTAGACGCCGTTAGGAGATCGCCAGTCTCAGCGCAGCGGTGACCAGAAGGCTCGCTCCCAGCGCGCAGTCCTCGATGGTGGAGTTCTCTTTCGGCGAGTGAGAGATGCCGCCTTCGGAGCGAACGAACACCATTCCACAAGGCACTCCGGCCCCGGTGAGCGTCATGGCGTCGTGACCCGCCATGCTGGGCATCTCGGGAACCTCGAACTCCAACTCGCGCGACGCGCCGCGCATAGCGTCGAGCACCTCCGGGGCCATCGGGGCCGCGCGCAGCCGCTTGGTCTCGTGGACGCGTAGCTCGCACCCGTTGTCATCCGCCGCCCGGCGCGCGGCCTCGAGGATCTGTTGGTTCGCGCCGTCGATGAGGTCTTCCTCGAGGCTCCGCACGTCGAGCGTGGCGCGGGCCTCGCCGGGGACGATGTTGGTAGCTCCGCCCACGACGGCGGCCTCACCCACGGTCGCCACCAACTGCTCGCCACTCCCACGCTTCTGCGGTCCGGCCGAGCCCACCCCGCGCATTACCCGTTGAGCTTCGAGCGCTGCAGCAGCAATAGGGATCAGTGCATCGCGGCGGTCGGCGGGAAGCGTCGTGCCCGCGTGGTTCGCCTCGCCGATCACCTGCAGGCGCCAGTGGCTCAGCCCCACGATGCCCGTCACGATGCCCGCGGGGAGACCGGCACGCTCCAACCGCCGCCCCTGCTCGACGTGCACCTCGAGGTACGCGCGGAGATCCCGCCTGCGACCGGCCACGGCCGGTACCTCTGCGGGATCGAAGCCCGCATCGCGCATGGTGTCGCCGAGCCTGATCCCCTGAGTCGTGGTTGCGCTCTCCAGCTCATCGACACCGAGGTCGCCTGCGAGGGCGCGGCTTCCCGTCATCCCGAGCCCGAACCTGACGCCCTCCTCGTCGGTGAAGCACAGCACGCCGAGCCGGTCCCATCCCGGCTCCCGAGCGTCCCTGGCCGACAGCAGTCCTTCGAGCGCGGAGGTGACGCCCAGGGCCCCGTCGAACCTCCCGCCGCTCGGCACGGTATCGAGGTGGGAGCCCATCATCACCGCCGGGCGCTTGCCCGCGAAGACCCAGACGTTACCGGCCTCGTCGTAGGAGACTTCGAGTCCCTCGCTCTCGCAGCGGTGCAGGAGCCAGCGCCGGGCGGCGATCTCCTCTTGCGTCCAGGCGAGTCGTTCGGCTCCGCCCGAGTCGAGCTTCCCTATCTCGTTGACCTCTTCGAGCAGGCCCCACAGCCGGTCCCCGTTGATGTTCATGCGGCCACTATGCCCCTTGCCTCCCCTGTCGCGCTGCGACCGTCTGCGTCATAGTGACCCCATGACTCCACGACACCCGAGAGACGACCTGACTCGACTCGACGAGGTTCTGGAGCTCGCCCACCGCGAGGCGGCGCGCTATCTGGGAGAGCTCGACGATTCGCCGGTGCGTACCTCCGAGGCGGAGACCGCGGCCAAGTCGCTGCGAGGACCTCTTCCCGCCGACGGTGACGGCGCGCTCGCGGCGCTGAAAGACCTCGCCGCCGCGGGGCGCGCCGGCGCCATCCGCTCGGCTGGACCGCGCTTCCTTCACTTCGTCGTCGGCGGCACGACGCCGGCCGCGCTCGGCGCGGACTGGTTGACCTCCTCTTTCGACCAGAACGTGGGCATGTGGGCGGCCTCACCATTGGGGGCCGAGATCGAGGTAATCGCGATCGATTGGCTCAAGGAGCTCTTCGAGCTCCCCTCCGCCTGGGGTGGTGTGCTCACCACCGGCGCCACCATGGCCAACTTCGTCGGCCTCGCGTGCGGGCGACGGTGGTGGGGACTCACCCACGGTGTGGACATCGACGATGTGGGTGTGGGGGCGCTCGACCCGATGCCCATCTTTTCCAGTGGATACATACATGCTGCGTCGATCAAGGCGCTCGGAATGATGGGGATCGGCCGCAAGCAGGTGCGGCTGCTGAGCCGGGACGCAGGGGGTCGCCTCGACGTCGAAGCGCTGGAGGCCGAACTGAGGGCGCTCGGCGGCGCTCCGTCGATGATCATCGCCAACGCAGGCGAGGTGAACGCGGGCGGCTTCGACCCCATCCCCCGGATGATCGAGCTTGCCTCACGGCACAACGCGTGGGTTCATGTCGACGGTGCGTTCGGGTTGTTCTCGAGGCTTGCGCCCGAGACCAAGCCGCTGACCGACGGGATCGAGGGCGCACACTCCGTGATCTCGGACGGCCACAAGTGGCTGAACGTTCCGCACGACTGCGGCTTCGCGTTCGTTTGCGATCCCTCGTTGTTGAGCGGCGTGTTCGGAACGGGCGCGCCCTATTACGTCGGCGGAGGAGAGCTGCAGCCGAACTACGCGTTGTTGGGCCCGGAGAGCTCCCGCCGCGCCAGGGCACTCGATGTGTGGGCGACGTTGAGGGCCTACGGACGCTCCGGGTACCGCGAAATGATCGAGCGACACCTCGCTCTCGCACGCCGAATAGCGCAGCGCGTGGAGGCGGCAGACGATCTCGAGTTGCTGGCGCCCGTCACGCTCAACATCGTGTGCTTCCGCTATCGTCCGGCCGGAGTCGCCGAGGACCGGCTCGACGACCTTAATAGGAGGCTCGGCGAGGCCGTGCTCGCGGACGGCCGCGTGTACTTCGGCACGACCACCTTCGAGGGCCGCATCGCCTTTCGTCCGGCCATCGTCAACTACCGCACCACGGAACGTGACGCCGATCTGCTGGTGGATGTCGTGCTCGAGTTGGGGGCGGAGCTCCCCACGAGCTGAGGGGCCTCTAGTAGCCGGCGAGCCTCGCGATGGCGGCGCGTTGCTCTTCGTTGAGCCAGGGTCCATCTCCGGCCGCGACGTTGATCCGCGCGTGCTCGGCCTTGCTCGTCGCGGGGATCGCAACGTGAATGCGCGGGTCGGACAGACACCACCTCAGCAGCGCGTCGGCCCAGTTCCTCACGCCGATCGCCTCGAGCTCACCGGCATCGGGTGAGTTGCCCATGAGCGACCCGTTGCCGAACGGTCGCATCGCGATGACTCCCAGCCCGAGTTGCTCGGCAAGCGGAAGGATCCTTGCCTCGACCTCGCGTTGGGACGGGTTGTAGGGCACCTGGATGCAATCGATGCGTCCGGTGTTCATGAGCGCCTCCAGCTCGCCGAACGCGGCCGCCTTATGGTGGGTCGCGCCGATCACGCCAATTCTGCCGTCGGCCTTCTCGCGCTCCATCCACTCGAGGTGGCCCTCGCTCTGCACGAGATTGTGGATCTGTTCCACCTCGACCCGGCCCCCGTAGAGCCTCATCTGAGCTTCGAACTGTGCTCTTCCCTCCTCGACCGATCCGGTCCAGATCTTGGTTGCGACGGTCGTGTCGTCGCGAATTCTCTCGATCGCGCGTGCGAGCACGCGCTCGGACCTGCCGTACATCGGTGAGGTGTCCATCAGGCGCGTGCCCGACTCGTGTTGCAGCGCCACGACCTCGTCCGCGATCCGTTGCTCTGAATCACCGACGTCGAAGACGCGCGATGTCCCAAGCCCTATAACGGGAACCTTCACACCGGTGGTGCCGAACTCTCTTATCTCCATGTCCCTACTGTAGTTTCTGCGGGTGAAACCCTACGCGAGCGCCTGGGGAATCGATCCCGGCTACCACGACTATCGCGGGCACTGGCGCGAGAGCTCGGAATCGACGACGACCGCGATGCTGGATGCGATGGGCGCGACCACGGAGTCCCCTCCCGATGCAACTGTGTGGGTGGTGCGCGCCGACCAGCAAGTGCGACTGGGCGACGACGTGGTGATCAGGCTCGAGGCGGGTGGCGAATTCAGGGTTCACGGCGACATGCCGGCCGACACACCGTGGGGCTACCACACGCTGGTTCATCTCGACGGGCGCGAGCATTCGCTCATCGTTTGTCCAGGCATCTGCTTCCTTCCACGTGACCTGCATACCTGGGGTTGGGGCGTACAGCTCTACTCGGTTCGCTCGTCCAGGAGTTGGGGCATCGGGGACCTCGGCGACCTTCGCGAGCTGGGTCGGTGGTCGCGCTCGTTGGGAGCCGGCATGATGTTGCTGAATCCACTGCACGCGGCCCTGCCCACACCCGTACAGCAACCGAGCCCCTACTCGCCGTCCAGCAGGCGCTTCCGAAACCCTCTTTACCTGCGCATCGAAGACGTGCCTGGTGCCGCCGCTGCCGGGGTCGACGTCGAGGCGCTGACCGCCGTGAGGCGCGCGCTCAACACAAAGGACCTTATCGATCGCGACGCCGCCTACCGCTTGAAGATGCACGCTCTCGACCGCATCTATCGACGCTGGCCCGGCTCGGCAAGTTTCGATGGTTACTGCATCGAGGGTGGACGCCTGCTCTGGGACTACGCCGCCTTCGTGGCCCTCGCCGAGTTGCACGGAGGGGGGGCGTCCAAGTTTCCCACCGGCTTCGAACGACCCGACGCCCCGGCGGTCAAGCGCTGGCGACGCGCCAACGCCGATCGCCTCCGGTTTCACGTCTGGGTGCAATGGCTCCTGGAGACACAACTGCAGGGCGCACGTGACGAGATCGACCTGGTCCACGATCTCGCCATCGGCGTCGACGCGGAGGGGGCCGACGCATGGATCTGGCAGGACGTCATCGCGGCAGGAACGAGCGTGGGGGCCCCACCGGATGAGTTCAATGCCCTCGGACAGGACTGGGGCATGCCGCCGTTCGACCCCTGGAAGTTGCGGGCATCGGGCTACGAGGCGTTCATCGAAACCGTGCGTTCCAACATGACCGCCGGTGCGGGGCTGCGCTTCGATCACATCATGGGACTGTTTCGGCTCTTCTGGATTCCGCAGGAGCTCGGTGCCGAGCAGGGTTCGTACGTTCGCTACCCCTTTGAGGATCTGCTCAACATCCTGTCCCTCGAGAGTCACCGCGCGCGCTCGTATGTGGTCGGTGAGGATCTCGGCACGGTCGAACCCTTCGTGCGTGAAGAGATGCAGCGCCGGAACATCCTCGGATACCGTCTCATGTGGTTCGAGGAGGGGGAGCCCGAGGACTATCCAGAGCTGGCGATGGCCGCGGTCACCAACCACGACCTCCCGACGCTCGCGGGGTTGTGGAGCGGCGCCGACCTGCGCATGCAGCAGGAGCTGAAGCTCGAGCCCAACGTCGAGGGGACGCTTCACACAAGGGAGCGTCTGCGCGACCGAACGGGCGTCGGCGACGATGCGCCGGCCGACGAGATGATCGCCCGCGCCTACGACCTGCTGGCGCGCGCGCCGAGCAAGATCCTGGTGGCGACGCTCGAGGATGCGCTGGGAGCCGAGGAGCGCCCGAACCAGCCAGGCACCATCGACGAGCGTCCGAACTGGTCGATCCCCCTGCCCGCGCCGCTCGAGGCGATCGTGGATGATCCCCGGCCGCGCCGGATCGCCGAAGCCCTCAACCGGGGGCGATGATGTGTTCCTGGAACCAGGTGCCGGCCAGGCGTGCGACCTCGTCGAGCGCGCCGGGCTCCTCGAAGAGATGCGAGGCACCCGGCACGACGTCGAGTCGCTTGACGGAGCCGATCCGCGCGAGAGCTTGCTTGTTTAACTCGAGCACCGTCGGATCCAACCCACCCACTATCAACAGGGTCGGGGCCGTCACGCGCTCGAGAACGCTCTGCCCCGCGAGGTCGGGACGGCCACCACGCGACACCACGGCGCCGACGGACTCGCCGAGCCGGGCGGCGGCCACGAGTGCCGCTCCCGCACCGGTGCTCGCTCCGAAGTAACCGATCGGGAGCGCAGCAACCTTGCCGGAACGCAACCAATCACTCGCTCCCAGCAGCCGGTCCGCAAGCAGGTCGACATCAAAGCGCATATGTCCCGAGACGGCATCAGCGCGCTCCTCGTCGATGGTCAGGAGGTCGAACAAGAGCGTCGCGAAGCCCTGAGCGACCAGAGCTTCGGCCACCCACCGGTTGCGGGGGCTGTGACGGCCGCTCCCGCTGCCGTGCGCGAACAGGACTATGCCGCGGGGGCCTTCGGGCACCGTGAGGCCTCCGTCGAGGACGACCTCGTCCAACGCGATGGTTACCTCGGTCGAGCGAGCCATGGCGCGGTTTAACCGCGTCCGGCAGTGGAAGCCGGCGCGCGCGCCGCCTCGACCAGCGCCAGGAGCTTCTCGTAGTGAGCGCCGCGCCAGTAGACGCCATCGCAGCCACGACACCGGAGGAACTCGTCGTAGGAACGCGCCGTGCCCGGCTCGAGCTCATCGAGAACGTCTTGCTTCTCGGTCCGAGCCAGCAGTCCGTTGCATTTCATGCAGCGCGTAAAGGGTTGGAGATCGCCGGAGAGGTCGAAGCGCCGAACCGTCTCGACGAGCTGATCGCGCGGGAAGGTCGTCCGCACGAAGTACCCGTGCGTTACGGCCTTACGCTTCAGTACCCCGACGTCGCGCGTCAGGAGAACCCGCTGCTCGGCTAGGGAGATCGCAGCAAGCTCCTCGTCGTCGATGTCGTTTCGATAGAG
>JBOGWV010000242.1:0-2185 GCA_050693975.1 Actinomycetota bacterium | reverse complement strand
GGCGCCTGGAACTGGTTCGACGAGAGCCTTCCGCGCGACGAGCAGATCGCCGCTATCAGGGCGGCTGTGAAGCTCGCCTACTCCAAAGGCGTCACCTCGGTGCACGAGATGTTCGTGGTGGAGTGGCGGGGCTGGCCCTCCTATGACGTCTTCACCGACGCGATCGAGGACGTGGCCCTGAACGTGGTCACCTACCTCGGAACCGACGAGGTCGGCAAAGTCGCCTCGATGGGCTTCAGGCAGATCGGTGGCGACTACTTTCTCGACGGCAGCTTCGGTTCGCACACGGCATGGATGAAGGAGCCATTCATCTCACCTCCTCCCGAGGGCTCGCCACCATCGGGCATCAAGTATCGCGATGACGACGAGCTCTATGAGTTCTTTCTGGCCGCGCAGCGGGCGGGCCTCCAGGTGGGCGTGCACGCAATCGGCGACGCTGCCATCGAGCAGGCGATCACGACGTGGGAACGCGTTGCCAAAGAGGTCGGCGAACCTGCGCTGTGGCCGCTGGGCCACAGGATCGAACACTTCGAGTGCGCGACCGAGGACCACATCCGTCGCGCCAGACAACTCGGCCTGCGCGCCAGCGTCCAGCCCGCGTTCGACGCCTTCTGGGGCGGCGAAGAGGGGCTGTACGCGGAGCGTATCGGATGGGATCGCGCGCAGCACATGAATCATTTCGGAAGCATGTGCCGTCACGAGCTCGCCATCGGAGCCGGTTCCGACTCCACGGTCACGCCCCTCGACCCCTTCCTCCAGATGAAGGCGCTGCGGGCCCATAACCTCGAGGCCGAAAGCATCGACGGAGCCAGAGCGCTGGCCGTTCACACCCTGGGTGGTCACCAGATGGCGCGCGACAAAACTCGAGGTGCTCTCATAGTCGGGGCGATGGCCGACCTCGCATGGCTCGATCGCGATCCCGTCACCACCAACCCCGACGATCTCCAGAGCACCGAGGTGCTCGGCACGTGGGCGGGCGGCCTGCGCGTCTGGCCTCCTCAACAGGCGGAGGCCGAGTAGATGAAGAGCTCACGCGCGTTCACGCGGCCTCTCGGCCGCCTGCGCATCGACCAGGCCTCCGTCGCCGAGTGCCGCTCGCTGGCGGCCGAGATATCGAGGCCGATAGAGGAGCTCGCTCGCACCCACACCACCGTGTCGATAGAGCGCGCCTGCCTTCGGTTCGTGGGCGTGGACGGGGTGGAGGGCACCGGCGTCGAGGCCATCCCCATCCCGAATCGCGTGGTCGAGACCACCCAGAGAGCAATCGGGCTCGAGCGCGGAGTCCTGATCCCGTTCTTTCACGCCGTCGAGGAAGCCGGGGGAGTGCGGGCCGCCGCCGAGGCGATCTCGTCGGGCCGGATCGTCCCTGCGTGGCCCGAGGGCGAGGATCAAGCGCGTGCCTTGACTCGAGCGGCCGAGTCCGCCGGCATGACGATCGACACGATCGCGGCGGCCGGCGTGCAACGCGACCAGGTCATCGATCGGGTCGGCGAGGCCTCCAAGCCGTGGTTCTACCTGATCGTCGCAACCGGGAACATCCACGAGGACATACCTCAGGCCCAGGCGGCGGCGCGCGAGGGTGCAGACGTCATTGCGGTCATTCGTTCGACGGGACAGAGCCTGCTCGACTACGTCCCCTACGGCGCGACCACCGACGGGTTCGCCGGGACCTTCGCCACCCAGGAGAACTTCCGTTTGATGCGCGCCGCTCTCGACGAGGTGGGTGAGGAGCTTGGTCGCTACATTCGCCTGACCAACTACGCGAGCGGGCTGTGCATGCCAGAGATCGCTGCCATGGCCGCGATGGAACGGCTCGACATGATGCTCAACGACTGCATGTACGGAATCATCTTCCGCGACATCAACATGCAGAGGACCTTTATCGACCAGCACTTCAGCCGAATGGTTCACTCACTCGCCGGCATCATCATCAACACCGGCGAAGACAACTACCTGACGACCGCGGACGCGGTCGACGGCGCTCACAGCGTGCTCGCGTCTCAGTTCCTCAACGAGCACCTCGCTCTTTCCGCCGGACTCCCAGAAGAGCAGCAGGGCTTGGGGCACGCCTTCGAGATCGATCCCGATGTGCCGGATCAGGTCGCGTTGGAGATCGCGCATGCACAGCTGGTGCGCGAGTGCTTCCCGAAGGCACCCCTCAAGTACATGCCGCCGACCAAGCACA
>JBOGWV010000241.1:0-12376 GCA_050693975.1 Actinomycetota bacterium | reverse complement strand
GGCTCCCGCATCCTCGTGCAGGAGTCCATCTACGACGAGTTCGTCGAAAAGCTGGTCGCCAAGGCATCGACCATTCGGATAGGCAATCCGGCCGACGACGACACTCAACTCGGTCCGGTTATCTCAGGGCGACAGCGCAAGCGGGTTCTCGGCTTTGTCGACATTGCTCGCGAAGAGGGAGGTCGCATCGCGCTGGGTGGCAGAGCGCCGGCGCTGGCCCCTCCCCTCGACAACGGGTTCTTCGTCGAGCCGACCATCGTCGCCGAGGCCCGCAACGACATGCGCTGCGCACAGGAGGAGATCTTCGGTCCCGTGGCCGTCGTGGTGCCCTTCGGTGACGAGAGCGACGCCGTCGACAAGGCGAACGACATTCCCTTCGGACTGGGGTCTGCCGTGTGGACGCGCGACGTCGCGCGGGCCCCCCGCGTGGCATCCAAGATCGAGGCGGGCATGGTGTGGATCAACGACCATCACCGACTGGACCCGGCCTCTCCCTGGGGCGGAGTGAAGGAGTCCGGCATCGGCCGCGAAGGCGGCACGGAATCGTTCGGGGACTTCACCCATATCCGGAGCGTCATGGTGCGCACGGCCGAGACCGAAGTCGATTGGTACGGCGACGACCGACCTACGAGGCTCAACTGAGAGCGAGCACCGACATCTCGTTTCCATTCGACCGCCCCGTCCAACAGGAAAGGGGCCGTGAATCAGGAGGGATCAATGACCATTGAGGGTCTGCACATCCAAACGGCCGGCGACACGCTCGAGGTGGTGGTCGACCGGGGCGATGAGAATTCGTTCAGCGGCAGCATGATGGACGCTCTATGCGACGCCATCGATCAGGCGTCGCCCTCCGAGACGATGCGCTTCGTCCACATCCGCGCCGAAGGGCCAAACTTTTGCGTCGCGCGCGACCGGGAGGGCCGAGCGCCCGACGAGCTTCGGGCCGAAGCGATCCGAATAGTGCGCGTTAACGAGGCGTGTCGTACCACCCCGCTGACGGTCGTCGCCGAGGTGCAGGGGCCGGCCGCCGCCTTCGGCGCGGGCCTTGTCGCCTCGACCGATCTCGCGGTGGCATCCGACGATGTCACTCTCTCCTTCCCCGAGATCCTCGCCGGGCTCGCGCCGACGGTCGTCATCGGCTGGTTGGGCTTCACGTTGCCCGCCAAGGCGGCGTTCGAGATGGTGGCGACGGGGCGCAAGATGAGCGCCGCGGAGGCTCAGCGCTGGGGCCTGCTGACCGACGTCGTTTCCGCCGACGAGTTGGGAATGAGAACCAAGGAGCGTCTCGAGGAGCTGCGCGGGATGTCTGCGGCGGGCCTGCGCGAGATCAAGCGTTTCAGCGCTCAGGTGCGCGGGCTCGATCCGGCGGCGGCCGCCCGTGCATCGGTAGACCCACTCGTGCTGGCAGCCTTGCGCATGCGCGCCGCCATGGCGTAGTTGCTTTCGTGACCAAAGGATGGGAGGTCGAGTCAATGGCCGTTGCGTCTGGACCCGGGGTTGGAGCTCCGGCTCCCGAGTTCTTCCTACGCCGAACCTTCGAGGAGTCGATCGGTCTGTCCAACCTGCTTGCGGGCGGGCCCCTGCTCCTCGCGTTCTACGTTTTCGACTTTGGTTCGGTCTGAACGAACGAGCTGTCCCAGTTGGGACAATGGATCGAAGAGACCGATGGCCGCGAGGGGAGCATCGCCGCGACCGCCGTGACGGCAACCTTCTCGCAACTGGCGTTTTGCAAGCAGCTCGGTGTTCGGTTTCCGATGCTGTCGGATTGGGGCGGTAGCACCTGCGAGGCCTACGGCGTTCGCTACGACGAATGGAAGGGCCATGCCGGGGTCGCAAAGCGGTCGCTCTTCGTCATCGACCGCGGCGGGGTGATCCGCTACCGATGGGTGACCGACGACGCGCTCGTGATGCCCGACCTCGAGGAGCCACTAGGGCTGTTGGCCGACCTCTAAACCCTGAGCAGCTGCGCCTCGTAACGTGTGCACTATATATACTCGTAGAAGCATTCAACACGGAGGTCCGATGCTGCAGACGACGAATGACGAGCGGGGCACCTTCGACGCCGAGGAGTTTTCCGACGAGCTAGAGCGCGCGGGGTCCAACCATGACATCGGAACCGCGCTGTGGTTCGAGGACGACCGCATCCGGGTGTTCGAATCCAAGCTGGAGCCCGGTCAACGAGCGCCGTTCCACGTTCACGACAGGACCTATTTCTGGACCGTCGTCGACCCAGGACGCGGCCTTCAGCGGTTCGCCGACGGCAGCTACGTCGTCCACGACTACGTGCTCGGCGAGACCAAGCGACTCGAGCACACCGCCTCCGAGACGCTCATCCACGATCTCGAGAACGTGGGCGACACGACGCTTCGGTTCGTTACGGTCGAACTCAAGGACTGAGACCCAACTCGATGGGGGACGTCGCTCCCCGCGTACTGATAGCCGGGGGATCGCTCGGGGGTCTCACCACCGCGCTGACCCTGCGCGATGCGGGGTGCGACGTCGATGTGTACGAACGTTCACGCTCCCCTCTCGAGGGCCGGGGCGCGGGAATCGTGCTGCACCCCGCAACGATTCGCTATTTCATCGAGAGCGACGCCATGGACGTGGGACGGGTCAGCTCGAAAGCCGACTGGCTGAGGTACCTCGATCGAAATGGCGAAACGATTCATGAGGCTCCCTGCCGGTACTGGTTCACCTCCTACTACACGTTGCACAAGGGCCTTCTCGACTGCTTCGATCAAACTCGCTACCACCTCGGCGCGGGGATGACCGGCTTTCGCCAGAACGATGACTCGATCACACTCGAGCTGGGCGACGCGGAGGAGCTTGGTGAACTCCTCGTTTGCGCGGACGGGATCCATTCGACGGCCCGAAGAATCCTTCTTCCCGACGTGGCGCCGCGCTACGCCGGTTACGTCGGATGGCGCGGCACGGTCAGAGAGGACGAACTAAGCACCGGCACGCTGGGGCCGTTGCACGATGCGTGCACCTACTTCGTGGGCGACAGGATGCATATCCTCACCTATCCGATTCCCGACTTCGACGGTTCGGTCGAACCCGGCAGGCGACGCATCAACTTCGTTTGGTATCGCAACGTGGCCGAGGGGCCGGCGCTCGATGATTTGATGACGGACGCCCGCGGTGTGCGTCAGGAAATCTCGCTGGCGCCCGGAGCGGTTCGGCAACATCATGTCGACGAGCTCTTCGCCGCGGCCGCCGAACAACTCCCGAAGCCCATTGCCGAGGTCGTCGTGAAGTCGAGCGAACCGTTCGTGCAAGCGGTGTTCGATATTGCGGTGCCTCGCATGGCCTTCGGACGCGTGTGTCTCGTCGGCGATGCGGCCTTCGCAATCAGACCGCACGCGGCGGCCGGCACGGCGAAAGCGGCTGAGGACGGATGGCAACTCGCTGCCGCCGTGCGCGCGGAGCGGGGCGACGTGGTCGCCGCCCTTCGACGCTGGGAGCCTCACCAGCTCGCTCTCGGCCACACCGTCATGAACCGGTCGCTCGACATCGGAGCCCGCGCTCAGGTAACCGGAACCTACGTGCCGGGTGATCCCAATGTGTCCTTCGGTCTTTACAAGCCGGAGGACAGTTGGATCAACATCGAGAAGACGTCTCCGCGACCGGCTCCCTCACGCAGCGATTGAGTCACTGCGAGTCCCAGACGAGTGCGCCGCGACCCTCGAGACGGCCGGCGCGCAGCAACTCGTGAATCGACTCGACCTCGCGGGGGCCCGAGGTCATCCCCACCACGGGGCTCACCTCCCCCCGCTCGACCATTCCCGCCGCCTCCACGAGCTCCGAGCGCGATGCGTAGCGGCTTCCGACGATTGACATCTCTCGGAAGACGAACTCTCGTGGCTGCACAGGGACCTCGACTCCCCGGAAGGTCGTAAGCACGCAGACGCGCCCACCGGTCGCCAGCCGGGACAGGCTCCATGACATGCTCTCGCGCGTTCCGACTAGGTCGACGATCGCATCGGCGCGTCCATCGAAATCCTTCAGCTCAACTGCGTCGAAGTCAGTCGAGTCCTCCGCGGCGGCACCGAATCCCTCGACCAGCGCCAGCTTCTCGTCGCCGCGCTCGAGGCCGACCACACTCGCCCCGCAGGCGGCCGCCACCTGCACCATGTGAATGCCGACGCCGCCACCCGCACCGATCACGGCAACCCGGTCGCCGGGGCCGAGGCCGAGGCGCGTCCTACAGACGTGCACCGGGGTCGCCACCGCGTCGGGGATCACCGTGGCCTGTGCCGCGGGGATGATTTCCGAGAGCGCGAGGGCGTTGCCCACCGGAAGAACGGAGTAGGGCGCATAGCCTCCATCGCGGTGCACTCCGTACCAACCGCGCAGGTTCTCGCAGCGTGACTCACGACCCTTTAGACACCACCGGCAGCGAAAGCACGAGAGATAGAAGTAGGCCACGACGCGATTTCCGACCGCCTCCGGATCGACTCCGTCCCCCACCGCGGCGATGCGGCCGACAACCTCATGCCCCGGCGTCACGGGGAGCAGTTCGGGATCATCGCCGAGCGCGCCGTTCATGCAGTTGAGCACCGTGAGACCGACGCCGCACGCCTCGACCTGGATCAGGACCTCGCCGCGACCGGGATCGGGCAACGAGAAGGCCTCCCAATGAGGCGCGTCGCCCCAGCGATGGAGCCTGTAGCCCTCGATCTCCATGTCACCTCCTCGGACTCTCTGGCCTCTTTAGATATGTTCGCGCGGCGCCACGTGGCTCGCGATCCACGACCACGTTCCGGCGATCAAGCACCCCGCGAGGGAGCCGGCGAAGCTGGAAACGCCATGAAGCGCGAGGGCCGCCGCGGCGCCGGCCGACCACGCGAGGAGGGCATGCGGAGACCGCGGCGCGCGCGCCAGCCGGGGCGTCAGCAACATGACCACGAGCGCCGGCGGAATCACGGCACCGAGGACCTCGAGAAACCCGATCAGGCGCTGATCGAAGCGCGTGGCACCGAGGACGGTTGCACACAGCGCGATGGTGGCCATTGCCGCGCGGTGTGGCACGCGCGCGAGGCTCTCGATAGAGATCGCACCCGAGTAGACCGCGGTCACGCTCGGAGCGATCGTCGACAGCGTCAGGAACAGTTGTCCGGCCTGCGGACGTTCGGTACCGGCCAGTAGATCTGCCAGGTTGAACAGGCCCGTGCGCGCGTACAGCGAGACTCCCAACACCGCCAGGGCGAGCAACGGTACGAACATGGTCAACCCGACGATCCAAACGCCACTCTGCTTGTTGATGTCGACGGTGAAGTCCGGAACCCGCATCGCAAACACCACCGCGTAGGAGATCATCCCGCCGAGAGCGATCATGAAGCCCACGACCGGTTCAGACTCGATAGCAGGTGGAGGATTGGTCGGAACCGCGACCACCGTGATGATGGTCAGCGCAACCGCGCACCCCGCCGTGAGATAGGTCAGTGGATTCCAACGCTCCTGTCCGAGCAAGCTCAATCCCATCACGACTACTCCAAGCGCGCACGATCCGAGGACCTGGGGCGCGCCGATGAGATCGCTGAGCGCCGCTCCGCCGACCCCCATGTAGAACCCGCACCACCCGATCATGGCGAGCACCATGGTTGTGGTGAGGGCCCATCCGCTGCGGCCGCCGAAGATCTCCCGCACGCTCGTGCCCATCGGAGTGCGAGCGCGAAACGCCTGCAGCCCATGGGCGACGCAGACGAAGTACAGGAGGAGGCAGCCGGTGACGACCGCCGGGATCGCGACGCCCGGACCCACCTGACCGGTCACGGCGGCGCCCGTCATCAGGGCTCCGGGACCGGTCCCCATCCCGATCCAGGCTCCGGTTCGCCGGTACCAGGGAACACCGGAGCGCGCGCCTTCTGTACGAAATCGCCCGGTCACACCAATCGTCCGCAATTTGCCAGTATCGGGCATCGGAATATACTATCCACAATGTTTGATGCAGAGCCGAAGTGCTACGCCCTCGGCGGGCTTCGGGCGCGCCGAAGGGGGCTCCTCCCCTTCGAGAGGGGGAGTTCGGGGTGATCAAGCAGGATCAGCTCATGTGGATCGGCGGCCACGAGGTCGCCGCGCTCGACGGTGGAACGCTCGAGGTTGAGAACCCCGCTACCGGCTTGGCGGTGTTCGTCGTCGCACGAGGTCGAGGACCCGACATCGACGCGGCCGTCGATGCCGCCCGACACGCACACGACGATGGCCCCTGGCCCCACATGCACCCGCGCGAGCGCGGGCGCATCCTCAGGACGGCCGCCGAGATCCTCCGTTCGCGCAAGGAATCGATAGGCGAGGTCGAGACGGTCTGTGTCGGCCGGCCACTGCGGGAGATGGTCCAGCAGGTGGGTCGGGCACCCGACTGGCTGGACTTTTTCGCCTCGGTAGCCGAGACGCACGAAGACCTGGTGGTTCCCGCGAGCGGCGAGCTCATGAACTACGTGCGACGCGTGCCACTCGGTGTCGTCGGCGCCATCACGCCGTGGAACCATCCGCTTCTGATAACCATGAAGAAGGTCGCCCCCGCCCTGGCGGCCGGCAACACCATGGTCGTGAAGCCATCGGAGCTCGCCCCCGTCGCCCCCCTCGAGCTCGCCCGCGCGCTGGTCGAAGCGGGCATCCCCGACGGGGTCATCAACGTCGTTCCGGGACTCGGGCCCGAGGCCGGCAAGGCCCTGACCGAGCACCGCCGCATCGACCGTATCGACCTCACAGGGGGCACCGACACTGGACGCCGCGTAGCCGCAGCCGCCGGACGCAACCTCATCCCGGTGCAAGCGGAGCTCGGCGGCAAGGCCCCCGTCGTCATCTTCGACGATGTCCCGATAGATGCCGCGGTGGCGGGAGCAACCTTCGCCAGCTTTGTCGCCACCGGCCAAAGCTGCATCGCCGGGACGCGCCTTCTCGTCCACGAGCGCTCGATGAGCGCGTTCGTCGAGAGGCTGGTCGAGCGAGCGCAGCTCATACGGGTGGGCGATCCGATGCAGCCAGAGGCGCAGATGGGTCCGGTCGCATCGCAACGGCAACTCGACCGCATCCTCGAGCTCGTCGAGTCGGCGCGCGCCGAGGGCGCTCGCGTGCTGTGCGGTGGTGAACGCCTTGCGGGAGACCGCTTCGAGCACGGCTACTTCGTTGCTCCGACGGTGATAACCGACGTCCGAGGAGACATGAGAGTCATGCGCGAGGAGATCTTCGGACCGGTGGTCAGCGTGCAACCGTTCGCCGGCGAGGACGAGGCCGTCGCGCTTGCCAACGACGCCGACTTTGGTCTCGGCGCGGCGGTGTGGACGAGGGATCTAACTCGAGCTCACGTGGTGGCTCATCGAATCCGCTCGGGAACCGTGTGGATCAACGATCACCATCGCATCGACCCGGCCTCGCCCTGGGGCGGCTTCAAAGACTCCGGGATCGGTTCGGAGAACGGTGTGGAGGCTTTCAACGACTACACCGCGGCCCAAAGCGTGCTGGTGAACCTCAGCCGGGCCCCGTTCGACTGGTTCGGCTCGAGCGACGAGCTGAGGTACAGCTAGTGCGGCGGAGCAACGAATGAGCGGTCGCCAGTTCGTCCTTCTGTTGCTCAACGGGGTCTCCTTCGGGGCGCTGCTGTTCCTGCTATCGAGCGGATTCACTCTGATCTTCGGACTGATGCGGATAGTGAACCTCGCCCATGGATCCTTCTACCTGATCGGCGGATACGTCGGTCTCACGCTGATCCGAAGTGGGCAGAGCTTCTGGGTTGCGATGATCGGCGGCGCGCTCGCCATAGCGCTTCTCGGATTCGCGGTCGAGCGCGGCCTCTTGCGGCGCGTGCGTGGTCGGACCATGCCGGAGGTGCTGTTGACGGTCGGGCTCTCGCTTATATTCGCCGACCTCGCTCTGGCGCAATGGGGCGGTGACCCGATCCTGCTCGACCGGCCCCCGCAGTTCGCCGGCACGGTCGAATTGGGCGGCGTTACCTATCCGGAGTTCCGGCTGCTGGTCCTGGGACTCGGGATCCTGCTCGCCGCTCTGATGTGGATCCTGCAGTCGCGCACGAAGATCGGCGCCATCATCCGGGCCGGGGTCGACGACCGCGAGATGGTCTCGGCACTCGGCATCAACGTCAACGCCGTCTTCACCGGGGTGTTCGTTTTCGGAGCGCTGCTCGCCGGCATGACAGGCGTGATCGGCGGCGTCTTTCTGAGTCTCTACCCGGGAGCGGACGGCGAGATCCTGAACTTCGCCCTCGTCGTGGTGATCCTGGGTGGACTCGGTGATCTGCGCGGGGCGATTGTCGGAAGCCTGCTGGTGGGGCTCATCGACTCCTTCGGGCGCTCACTCACGCCCTCGCTCTCCTACTTCCTCTTGTTCGCGCCGATGGCGCTGATTCTCATCTTCAGACCGCGTGGGCTGTTCGGCCGGGCGACGGTCAACTGAGTGAATACTCTGCGCATAGTCAAGTGGGCCAGTCTTGCGGCGGTAGCGGGGCTCACCGTTGCGCTCCCCTACGTCGTTTCGTCCTTCTACGTGAACATGGCCACGCAGATGCTGTTCTTCGGGCTGTTCGCCTTATCGATCAACCTGATCGCCGGCTACGGCGGAATGGTGACGCTTGGACAAGCGGGCGTGCTCGGCATCGCAGGCTATGGCTTGGGCATCTTCTACACGACCTACGGGTTTTCGCTCGCGGTCTCGGCCCTGCTTGCGATCATCAGCACGATCGTGGTGGCGCTCTTCTTCGGACTGCTGTTGGTGCGCGCCAGTGGTGTGTACTTCCTGATGATCACGCTCGCCCAAGGAATGGTGGTCTGGGGCGTGGCACAGCGGTTGACCACGCTGACGGGTGGAGACAACGGTCTCCGCGGAATCGACCGCCCGCCGTTCGCCGTCGAGTACTGGAGTTACTACTACTTCTCGCTCGCCGTGGTCGCGGTCTGCGTGTTCCTGATCGCCCGCATCGTCCGATCGCCGTTCGGCCTCTCGCTGAAGGGAGTGAGAGAGGCCGAAACGCGGATGGCGCCGCTGGGCTATGACGTCAAGCGCATCAAGCTGATCGCGTTCACGATCTCGGGGACCTTCGCAGGGGTCGCGGGACTCCTGCTCGCCATGTACAACAACTTCTTCAGTCCCCCGTCGGTCTACGTCAAGGCTTCGGCGGAGGGTCTTCTGATGTCGATCCTGGGAGGGGTCGGCACGATCACCGGTGCGTTCGTCGGCTCGGGCGTGTTCGTGTTCGTCACCAACTACGTGAGCGGTTACGTCGAGCGCTGGCCCACTCTTCTGGGTCTCATCTTCGTGCTCACCATCCTGTTCACGCCCGACGGAGTGGTGGGCGCTTGGCAGCGACTGGTGTGGGCACCCCTGCTCCGTCGCTACGGAGCCGCGCACGAGGCCGAGCTCATCGAGGTCGGTGTGGGGGGAGGCGGTCTGCTGTCGGCCCGCGACCGCAAGGCCTCGAAGACCACGGTCGATGCGGACGCGGCGACGGCCACCGAGAAACCGTCCGAACCGGTGGAGGAAAGCAGCACTAAGGCATGAAAACCAAGGGCCGTAAAGGGTCCGTGAGCGAGGGGAGATGGCAACGATGAACGCATACGCATCCCGGCTGAAGAAGGTGCACATCGCCGCGGCTCTCGCGCTGGTGCTGGTCATCGCTGCGTGCTCGGCCCCCGGCGAAGCGGAGGGTGGAGGTGGCGGCGACGAGGGACCGATCAAGGTGGGCGTCATCGTTCCGACGACCGGAGTCGTGGCGGCCGCGGGCACCGACATGCTGAACGGCTGGAACCTGTACTGGGAGCTAAACGGCAACGAGGTCGCGGGGCGCACGATCGAGACTATCCACGAGGACAACGCGGGCGACCCGACCACGACGCTGACCAAGGCACGCAAGCTCGTCGAGCAGGACGGAGCGGCGGTCATCGTCGGAACGCTCCTCGCGAATACCGCCCTCGCGCTCGCCGAGTACCTGGATCCTCTCGACGACGTGATCGGACTCAACCCCGCCGGATCAGCCGACGACCTCAGCCAGCGCGGAATAGTCGACAACTACGTGCGCGCGGGCGGCTGGCAGAGCTCGTCACCAACCCACGTCGCCGGTGACTGGGCCTACGATCAGGGTTACAGGAAGATCATCACCCTGTGTCAGGACTACGCCTTCGGTCACGAGAACTGCGGCGGGTTCACCAACACCTTCACCGACCGCGGCGGAGAGATAGTGCAACAGCTGTGGGCTCCGCTCGGCACCCCCGACTACAGCTCCTACCTTTCGGACATCGATCCGGATTCGGCGGATGCGGCCTTCGTGCTCACCGTCGGCGCGGACTCGGGCCGTTTCGTCAAACAGTGGCAGGACTTCGGCCTCAAGGACAAGCTTCCGCTCATCGCCGGTGAGACGACGCTCGAGCAGTCGCTGCTCAGGGCCATGGGCGACGAGGCCCTCGGCCTCCAGTCCTTTGGTCACTACGCGGAAGGCCGCGAGGATCCCGTAACGGAGGAGTTCGTCGACGAGTACGTCAAGGCCTACGACCAGCTTCCCGGCTACTACTCGGCGGCGACCTACACGGCGGCTCAGTGGTTCGCCGAGACCCTCGAGGCCGAGGATGGAGACATGAGCGATATCCCCGCGTTCCTCGAGACGCTCAAGGGCATCCAGCTCGACAACTCCCCCTTCGGACCAATGCAACTCGATGAGTACGGCGGCACCATCGCCAACATGTATCTCCGCGAGGTCGCCAAGGACGACGAGGGACGGCTGTACAACAAGGTCGTCGAGGAGTACCCGGAGATCAGCCAGTTCTGGAACTACGACCCGGAAGCATTCCTCGATCAGCCCGTCTATACGCGCGAGTACCTCGGCGATGACTGGCCCGAGTCGTGCGATCAATTCGCCGGCGACTGCCCGCTCGAAGACCAATGACACCGTCGAGCGAGGCTCCCTCCAACACGTCCTCTACGCGGGCCGGCACGGGTGGGGCGGCTCCCCCACCCGTGCTCAGGCTCAACGGGGTCTGCCGTACCTACGGGGGCCTCCGGGCGGTCAGCGACGTCTCCTTCGAGGTTGCCTCCGGCGAGCGCCGCGCGGTGATCGGGCCCAACGGAGCCGGCAAGACCACGCTGTTCAAGATGATCAGTCGCGAGGAACCGACCACGAAGGGGCGCGTTGAGTTCCTCGGCCGCGACATCACGAAAATGCCGGCGTACAGGGTGGCGAAGCTCGGCCTCTCGCGCACCTACCAGATCACGCGCGTGTTCCCCTCTCTGTCCGTGCTTGAGAACGTGGTGCTGGCGACCCAGGGCCTTCGATCAGGCAAGTATCAGATGTTCAAGGCCGCGATGGGCAATAAGGCGCTCGTCGAAGACTCCGAACGCGCGGTCGAACGCGTGGGGCTCGAGAAGGTGGCCAGAACTCCTGCGGCCGAGCTCGGACACGGTGAGCAACGCCAGCTGGAACTCGGCATCGCCCTTGCGCAGGAGCCGAAGCTTCTACTTCTCGACGAGCCCGCGGCGGGACTCTCCGCGGTAGAGCGCACTCTTATGCGAGACCTGGTCAGAGACCTCCCCGAAGACATGACGTTGCTGCTCATCGAGCACGATATGGAGCTCGCTCTCGGGCTTGCCGACTACGTCACCTGTCTGCACAACGGAAGTCAGGTCGCTGAAGGCAACCCGGAGGAGATCAAGAACAACGAGCGCGTGCAGGACATCTATCTGGGACGGGGAGACTGATGCTAACGATCAGCGAACTCCATTCCGGGTACGGACTCTCCGAAGTGCTGAACGGAGTGACGCTCGAGGTCCCCGATGGCAAGCTCGTGGCATTGCTGGGACGCAACGGCATGGGCAAGACGAGCCTCTGCAGGTCGATCATGGGTCTCGATCCACCCGTGGTTCGAGGTGGAACCATCGACTACAACGGCACCAACATCACGGGCACCGCCCCCTTCAAGATCGCTAGGCTCGGACTCGGCTACGTTCCGCAGGGCCGACACATCTTCGGTTCACTCAACGTGGTCGAGAACCTGTCCATGGCTCAACGCTCTCCGGCCGATGGCAGCAAAGGGGAGGCCTGGGATCTCGAGCGAGTCTTTGAAATGTTTCCCCGATTGGAAGAGCGAAAGACCAACGGGGGCGCGCAGCTGTCCGGTGGCGAGCAACAAATGCTGGCGATCGGTCGCGCGCTAATGACGAACCCCGGGTTGCTGATCATGGACGAGCCCTCCGAGGGACTGGCCCCCGTCATCGTGGAGCAGCTCGGGGAGAGGTTGCAGGACTTGAAACGATCGTCGCTGTCTATGCTGCTCGTCGAGCAGAACTACTCGCTGGCCCTCAAACTCGCGGACATCCTTTACGTGATGGAGAACGGCCGGGTCGTCTTTGCCGGCGGCCCTGAGGAACTGGA
>JBOGWV010000240.1:0-9281 GCA_050693975.1 Actinomycetota bacterium | reverse complement strand
GGCTAAAGGAGCGCTACGGGGCGAAGAAGGACCGCTCGCTGATGCTGAAGTTCCACACGCAGACGGCGGGCGTGTCGCTCACCGGGCAGCAGCCCTACAACAACGTGGTGCGCACCGCGACCGAGGCTCTCGCGGCGGTGTTGGGCGGGACGCAGAGCCTGCACACGAACTCGCTCGACGAGGTGCTCGCGCTGCCAAGCGAGGAGGCCGTCGAGATCGCGCTTCGTACGCAGCAGGTCATCGCCTACGAAACCGGTGCCGCCAACGTCATCGACCCGCTCGGTGGTTCGTGGTTCGTGGAAGAGCTCACCGCCAAGACCGAGGACGCGGCCGAGGAGTATTTCGCCAAGATCGACGAGATGGGCAACGGTTCGATTCTCGATGGCATGCTCGCCGGGATCGAGGAGGGCTACTTTCAGCAGGAGATCGCCGATGCGGCGTTCCACTACCAAAAGCTGCTCGAGAAGGGACGCAAGGTCATCGTCGGCGTCAATCGCTTCACGCGCACACGTCAGGTGCTGCCCGAGGTGTTGATGATCACCGCCGAGATGGAGGAGCGACAGAAGAAGTCGGTGGCCGAGGTGCGCGCCAACCGCGACGACCAACGGGCTACCGACGCCATTCAGGCTCTGCGCGACATGGCGCACGACGACTCGCAGAACTCGGTGCCGGTGCTCGTCGAGGCGGCCAGGGCCTACGTGACCCTGGGCGAGATGGTGCAAGCACTCAAGGAAGAGTGGGGCGTTTACACCGAGCCGCCGCGCTTCTAGCCTGATCTACATCGTGGCCGCGCACCCTCGCCACGACCGAGGAGTAGTCGAGGTCGCCGAAGCCGGACTCGTGGGCCGCGGCGACCCACTGCTCGGCCCCGGGAATCACCTTGAGCTCGACGTTGCGCTGATCGGCTGCCTCGAGCACCAGACGCAAGTCCTTGTGCATCAGCGCCAGCTTGAAGCTGGGCGAGTAGGTGTCGGTGGTTATCTTGTCGAGCTTGCGTTTCAGGGCGGGCCCAAGGGGAGACTCGAGCAAGCCGGCGATCGCTCGCTCCTCGTCGAGCCCCAACGAGTCCGCCAGCGCAAGGGTCTCTCCGATGAGCGTGATCAGCCCCGCCAGCCCGGAGTTGGCAGCAAGCTTCATCGCCTGTCCGGCTCCGGTTGGACCCATGTGCATCGGCTTGCCCAGCGGAGCCAGGGTGTCCCTCCAGCGCTCGAAGATCTCGGTGGTCCCACCGACGAACACCTTTAGCGAGCCGTCCTCGGCGTTCGCCACACTGCCCAGCACCGGAGCATCCACGATCGTGACGCCTTCCGGGAGCTTGGAACGGAGCTCGTTGACGGAGTCGGGTCCCACGGTGGACATGTCGATCAAGGTGCCGCCGTTGGGCATCCCGACGAGCACGCCCTCGGATCCGAACACGACTTCGGTGACGGCGTCGGGGTTCGTCAGCATGGTGATTACCGCGTCGGCATCCCGCGCTGCCTCGGCCGGAGACGTCGCGACGGTTGCCCGTTGTGCGAACGCGGCGGCTTTATCTTGCGAACGGTTCCAGACCCGCACGTCGTGTCCGGCCTCGATGAGACGGGACGCCATGGGCACCCCCATCGCACCGAGACCAAGCCAGGCCAGTGTCGCCATGTGACTCCTCTCCTTCTATCGGATGACTCCGGTCAAATCCCGCGCCCGCCTCTGATGACCCGGTACGCCAGGATCGCCGCGGCCAGGGCGAACACGATCGCGAAGATCGCCCCCGCCGTCTCGAGCCCGCTCGCCGGCGGGGCCTGAACCGTCGTGGGGCTGGGTGATGGACTCGTCGTCTCTTGCGGAGTCTGGGCGTTCATCCCTGCTTCCTCCTGGGCGGCGGCTGCAGGTTGACCCAGGGATCCGGCCCGGGCGCCGCCACCAGCCCGGCGTCGGCGAGACGGGCCAGGAACAACCGGATGATGCGCGCCGTCACTCCCCAGATGACGTGATCGTTCCAGACCCAGGCCTCGGTGGGATAGGTGCTGCCGCGATGGATGAAGCCGGGCTCGGAGCGAATCGTGTCGTCGAGCTCGGACAGGGGCACCCACAGGACTTCGGCGACCTCGGCGGGATTCGGCACGACCTTGGGCCGCTGCTCGATGAAGCCGACGACCGGCGTCACGTTGTAACCGGTCACGTAGGTGGGGAAGGTGTCGAGCTCGCCCACGATCCTCACCGCATCGGGCTCGATGCCGATCTCTTCGTTCGTTTCGCGCAGTGCGGTGTGTCGAGCGTTGACGTCACCCGGGTCTATCGAGCCGCCTGGAAACGAGATCTGTCCCTTGTGATTGGGCAACGTGTCGGTGCGCACCGTGAAGATGAGCTCCGGCTCGTCGGTCCCAACCACCGGAATGAGCACCGCCGCGTCGCGCGCTCCGGACTGCGCGTGGCGCCTCGGAGGGCTCGCGCCCAGGGCATCACGAAGTCGCTGCTCGAGATCAGACACCCGCCAATGGTAGTCAGCCTTACGCGCTCTGATACACGCGCTGCCGGATATCGCTGCGGAGCCGGGGCCGTTTGGGCACGTGCTCAAGCCTGTCCGGCCGTACG
The DNA here is from genome assembly GCA_050693975.1 of Actinomycetota bacterium. Taxonomy (GTDB): domain Bacteria; phylum Actinomycetota; class CADDZG01; order CADDZG01; family WHSQ01; genus WHSV01. The sequence goes on along the minus strand of JBOGWV010000240.1, from coordinate 6,710 downwards.
AACACCAGGTCGCCGTCCGGCTTGCCGCGGATGGTCCACCCGCCTTCGTGCACGAGCCGGTGGTGATACGGGCACAACATCAAGAGGTTGTCGAGATCGGTCGGCCCCCTCTGTGGCGTCCAGTGTTTGACATGGTGCGTATGTAAGTGGTGCTTTCGATTGCAGCCCGGGAACCGGCAGGTCACGTCCCGTTTTCGAGTAAGGCGCCGTAGCCATGGCGGCGGCGTGCGCGTCTTTCGCCCGACCCCCAGCGAATGCCCGTCGCGCCTACTCACTATTTGGATCGAGGCGTCGCAGGCCAGCCGCCTGACGGTCTCGGGAGCTATCTCGCAACCACCCTCGATCGCGGCCGCACCCTCATCGGCAGTGAGGGCGTCGGCCTCGACGTGGATCACGATTGTGGCCCGGTCGGGGTCGGCGTCTTCGGCGATAACGGTGCTCGCCAGCTCGACCAGCGCGTCGGCGCCGCGTCGTTCCCACGTGTCGTAGATACCGTTGGGAAGCATCGGCATGGCGCCGGCGATTCGAAGTAGGGCCTTGTCGACGACCGCTCCTTGCTCGGCAGGCAGCGCACCCTTGATGTGTAGGAAGCGCTTGTCCGTATCCCAGTACCAGTGCAAGGAGCGTTGCTCGTGGTCCTTGTTGGCGTCTTCGGTAGATACCTGGTTGACCGAGCGCCTCCAGGCCTTTAGCTGAGCGACGGTCATGCCTCTCGCACGCTCGGCCCAGTATTCGTCGTCATCGGGAGTCACGAAGTCGATCAGGACGCACACCTGATCCAGAGTCAGCGAGCCCGCGTCCATTTCGGCTGCGATGGCAGGAAGGACCTCGAGCGCGTGGGCCGCCTCGACGCAGCGCCGGGCGGCGGACCGAGACAAACCCATCCGCAGCGCCACCCAGTCGACGATCGAGGCAGACCCGTCGACCTTCCAGACCTCGGATCGCTCGCACTCGAGCACTAGAGCGAGAAGCTGGCGATCCAGCGTGGCCCGCACGGCCGACATCTGCTCGATTGCGTCGGTCAGCTCCGCATGCCGGTTGTCTCGCGCCTCTTCCATATCCAACAATGTAGCGAGGCGGTGTGACACTTTCGCTCTCTTCGCTTTCGCCCTCGTTTCGGGTGATTCGAAGAAGATTTTTCAAGGTTTCGTTCTGTCGCACCCAGCCTCTGATCGAGAGCCTCAATCTGATCCTTACCCGATCGGGGAACAACGCTGCCTCGATCGGGTGAACCAATAGGGATAACTGACTACCCTCGAAAACCCCCCACACGATCCGTTCCCACGGACGGCGCGACAACTGATGATTAGTGAGCGCGTTCTGGCCCGGGGGTCCGCAGATGTCTCAACACGCAGAGAGAACTGCTCATCACTTTCACTGGCCCTTCGGTCTAACCGACTGGCAGGGTCTCTGGATCGTGGTCCCACCTCTCGCGTTCGTGGGGCTGGTAGCGATTCCGATCGAATCTTGGATGAAGGCCGTGCTCGCCCTCACGGGTGCCCTGGTCCTGCTTCTCTTCGGCATCTACGAGCGCGCCAGCACGAACGATGTGCGCTCGATCGGCATTCTTGTATGGATGCTGACGGTCGTTCTCGCCGGGACGGTCGCATCTGTATTCCTGACCCCCAGCAGTCAGTTGTTCTTCGTGAAGCTCTTTCTAGTCGTGGTGCTGTCGTTGCTCCCGGGATGGCTGTACTTCCAGTTTGTAAAGGTGCGTGGAAAGACTCTTTGGGACGAGTACGTGTTGAGCCTCCACCGTCTGAAAGCCGCCAGCGCTCAGTACTTGCCCGCGCCACCGGAGCATTCTCGTTATCACGAGCCAGAACAGGAGTTGGATGACCAGACAGAAAAATCGAAGCTATTCCGTCAGAAGTTCGAGAGCGTATACGGCGAGATCATCGTCGGGAGCGAACAGGGTGACAGTAATGAGGAGCGGAAGCACCGCGCTCGCGGTGAAACCTTCAGGCCGGTTCTGTTTGCCACTGTGTTGCTGACCGCCGCCTGGTCGTTGGTTCTGCAACCCGACCCCTACGGTAACTTCGAGTTGTTGCCCGGCGCCCAGCCTGTAGCCATAGCGAACTTACCGGTTCAGGCGCTGCAGTTCGGCTTTCTCGGTGCTTACCTCTTCGTTCTCCAGATGTTGATGCGTCGTTACTTCCAAAACGATCTCAAGGCAGCCGCCTACATCAGCATCATCGTCCGCATCATCTCTGTGACTCTCATAGTGCTCGCTCTCGACCAGGTGCTGCCAGACGAGCTGGTCGACTCCGGATCGGCCCTAGCGTTCGCGTTTTTCGTGGGCATGTTCCCTTCCATCGGCATCCAGGCCATCCGAGTGTTCATCAGCAACCGGCTTCGCGGCCTCGTCCCGAGCCTTCAGTCGCAGTACCCCCTCAATGACCTCGATGGGCTGGATGTTTGGTACGAGGCCCGGCTGCTCGAAGAGGGGATCGAGGACATGCAGAACCTCTCGACGGCTAACCTTGTCGATCTCCTCTTGCATACACGCGTTCCGCTCGAACGCCTAGTTGACTGGGTCGATCAAGCACATCTCTATCTCAGAGTCGAAGGCTCACCAAAAGAGAGCCGTCGTGAACGCAGGAGACGTGAGAAAGCTGGGGAAGCTCTTGGGGAGTCCGACCGAGCCAAGCTCAGGCAACTCGGAATTAGGACCGCAACCGACTTGCAGGACGCGTTCGCGCGTCCCATGCGTCGTCCTTGGATGAATGATGAGGACTATGCATCGGCGCTCGCCGTGGATGACGCGTGTGTGGATGGTCTGTCCATGGTCCTCAACACTTCCCAACAAAGGGAGGATGGGTGGCCGAGCCGGCTGTGTGTGATCCTCAAGACGCTGGAAGGCGAACCGAACCTGTATCACGTGCGCGCCTGGAAGGGAACCCTTCCGGACGACGAACAGAAACCGGAGGCGGCGTCCAGCCCCTAGTTCGAGGCGAGCCGGCTGATGATGGGCGCGGACAGCAGCACGGCTACGATCCGCATCAGGTGGAAGCCGACGACGAGCCCCGCGTTGGCGTCGGTCTCCGACGTCAGGGCCCCCATCTGGACCAGCCCCCCCGGCGAGGTCGATAGCACCGCCGTGACCGGGTCCATGACCCCGAACCTCCACAGCATCCAGGCCATCACCCACCCGGTCACAAGGAAGCATGCGACGACCAGGACGAGCGGTCCAACGTTGTTGCTCACGGTGGTCAGCAACTGCTTGTCGAAGCGCGATCCGAGGTCCCAACCGATGACGATGAGCGCGACGATCCGAATGCTCGTCGGCATGCTCGGAGCCTCTTGACCGAACAGCTTGAGCGCAGCGATTGCACCCATGGCCCCGATGAGTGCACCCGCGGGAAAATTCAGCCGGTCGAGCAAGAGCGCTGCGCCCACCGCCGCGGCGAGCGAGGTCAGAAGGACCATGCGCTGCTCCTTTCGTAGGGTCATCGGAGTACGAGGAGATCGCGCCGGTCGACGACCGGGTCTTTGCCGGAGACAGACGCGGCCTCCTGCTCGAGGAGTTCGATTCCCTTTTCGAAGTCGCGGTCGTCGATGAGCGTCAGGGTCGAGTTGGCTCGCACCGCGATCCTTTCGTAGTACGAGTTCAGGTCGGGCGCGATGACCTCAGGCACACTATGCAGGGCCTCCATCGCGAACCCCGCGGTGGCGAAGGCCGCTGCGGTATCCGCGACGGTCGGCCACCGTTGTGACGCAAGTCTCCGAGCCGCGGGGAAGTATCGAAGCCAGCGAACGTTGTCGAGCCGGTCGCCGAAGTTGTTACGGATGAGCACGGGTCCACCGTCGGTCAGCACCCTGCGTATTTCGCGCGCACAGCGCGTTCGGTCGGGAATGTGGTGCAGCACCGTCGACAGCCATGCGCAGTCCACGGTGTTCGCCTTGAGCGGGATGCGCTCGGCCTCGCCGCCGACGTAGCTTGCGCGCGGCACGCCCTTGCTCGCCGCGCGCCTGCGCATCGCGTCGGAGGGCTCGACCCCGATCACGCTTACGTCGAACCACGATAGGAGCGCCTCGGCGAAAAGTCCCGTGCCCGAGCCCAGGTCTAGGACGCGGAGACCACCCGTGCCCAGGTGGTCGCGGAGCACCGTGCGCCACTCGCCGATCTGATCCAGTGGCAGCGCGCGCCCCTCGTCGTAGACGCCCGCCAGGCTCTCGTAGTCGGTGGGCTGGTGGCTCACGCCGGCACGCCCGCGCACAGCCTGGCTATCTCACCCGCATCTGATTGCTTCTCGAGAGTCCAGCACATCCCGGCGACGCGCCGGGCGGAGTCCTCTCCGATGCTTGCGGCGGCGAGCTCGAGGAACTTGGCCTCGATCTCGTCGTCACTCATGGGGCGAGCCGGGGTCCCCTTGTTGTGCGGGATCTCGCGGGTGAGAGCGCGCCCGTCGGTCAGCGTGAGGCTGACGGCGGCAGCATCCTTCGCCAGTCCATCGTCGACCACGATCGACACCCGGCTTCTCATCGCGACGACTTCAGGATCGTTCACGCGCTCGTCGGTGAATTGCCCGACGCTTGCCGCGCCATCGACCGCCGCGACCGCGGCACAGTGAAAGATGCTGAACTTTCCCTCGAGTCCGGTTGCGGGCTGGTCCTTGGCCGTGACCCAGGACACGTAGTCGTTGACGCTCGCCTCGATGGCGACGATGTCGCTCGCGGTCAGGTCGTGCTCGGCCCTGAGCGCGATCACGGCCTCGATGGTGGGATGAGTGAGCGACCCACATGCGTAGGGCTTGAAACCGTCGTCGGGCAGCATCCAACGCTCGCCGAGATCCTTGCAAACGAGCTCGGGATCCGGGTCGGGCGACAGCACCCGAAGGAACCCATGCTTGGCCTCGAGGATGGTCGTGGATCCGTCGAAGCCCTCGGCCGCGAGCAGAGCGGCGAGAAGCCCATCCATGGCGGCCTTGCCGGGGTGAAGTGCCTTGCCCATGCTCCCGTAGACCCCTTTGAGTCCGGCGGCCTGCGTCCCGGCCGCACCCAGCGCGTGGGCGACCGAGGTGGGATTCAAGCCCAACAGCCTCGCGGCGGCCGCAGCCGCGCCAAGGTGTCCGACTGTACCGGTGACGTGCCAGCCGGCCTCGTAGTGCGCCGGCCCGGCGGCGAGTGCGACTCTTACCTCGGTCTCGAAGCCACAAACGAAGGCGACGAGCGCGTCGGCTCCCGCCACCCCGCGCTGTTCTGCCAACCCGAGCACCGCAGGCCACACCGGCGCACTGCCGTGCACGGTCGTGCGCGCCGGGTTGAAGGTGTCGTCGAAGTCGAGCACGTGCGACAGATACCCGTTCGTCAGGGCGGCACCCAGCAACCCGATGCGCCGGCCACTGCCGAGCACCGTTGCCTGGGAAACCGGGGCGATCTCGTCGGCGACGGCGAGAAGCACCCCGGCCGAGGGGTCGGCTGAGCCCGCGAGGGTCACACCGAGCCAGTCGATCAGGCAACGCTTGCCCTGGTGGGCCACCTCGTCGGGAATGCCCTCCACCCCGAGCCCTGCGACGAACTCGGAGATAGTGGCGGTGGGGCCCAAGGCGTTCAGTTCTCGATCAACAGGCCGACCTCGTCAAGCTTCTCCCGAACGATCTCCTCTTGCTCAGTGAGGAACTCGCCCCACTCCTCGCCCAGACGCAGGTCGGTCACGACGCCGTTCTTCTCTGCGAACGTCTTCCACGACTCGGTCTCGAGGAGGTCCGAGAAGACACCCTCGTAGTATTCGAGCGCGTCGGCGGGGATATCCGGAGGGGCCATGATGCCGCGGATCTGCGGAACCAGTTCGGTCGAGAAGCCCTCGTCCTCGGTCGTGGGCGCGTCCGGGAAGATCGGCGATGGCTCGGGGCTGATGGTCGCGATGATCTTGAGCTTGCCGGCATCAACCTGGGCCGCGAAGTCCTGCGCGCTCCCGAACATCATGTCCGCGTCGCCGTTCAACATGGCCGCTATGCGCTGCCCGACTTCCTCGAAGGAGAGAAACTTCCAGCTCGTGCCCGCCTCGGTCGCGAGCGCCTTTCCGTTGAGCGCTCCGACCTCTGTGGTCGAACCTCCCGCCTGAACGAGGTCGCCGGGGTTCTCCTTGGCGTCGTCGACAAAGTCCGACAATGACTCATACGGCGAGTCGGCGGTGACCGCCATCACCTCGGGCTCGATGATGAGTCCCGCGACGGGAGCGAGGTCCGACACCGTCGTTTCGGCCCCTTCGATGGTGCTCGGCGTGGTCAACCAGGTCGTCGTCATGGCGGAGATGTTGCCGTCCTCGCCGGCCTTGCTCAGCAGGTAAGACATCGCCCCCGCGCCTTCACCGGCCTCCTCGTTTCGCACCGGCCAGTTCTCGGAGATGATCTCTTCCTCTCTCAACATCGAGATGACGTCGCGAGCGAAGATGTCGCTTCCACCCCCAGGACCCGTGTGGACGAGGAACTCGGTCTCGGAGGGCGCTGAGGCTTCCCCACCACCACCACCGTCGTCCGATGAATCATCAGTTTGCAGCCCACAGCCTGCAACCAGCACGAGCAGCAGTGCCGACAACAGCGACGCTATCTTTCGACTACCAAGCATTCGGACCTCCCCGGTCTAGACGTTGGTTCGAGATTCGTCGGGCTTCTTTGCGGCGCCTTCGTCGGCTTGATCGCTTGGAGGGACATCGTTCCCCCGGTCCGCCGCCGCCGTTGCTTTACGCATCGCGGCGACAACGGGTC
>JBOGWV010000239.1:0-4683 GCA_050693975.1 Actinomycetota bacterium | reverse complement strand
GGCGGTTTCTAGCGATCGACGCAACGCGGTGACTGTGCTGTTCCCGAATCGTAGTCGTGTTCAGCGAACCGTGGCGCGGGCTAGGTCGGGGACCGGGATTCCCGTATCGCGTGCCCATCGTTGGGTGGCGGCGGCCAGGGTGAGCGCGCTGCCGTAGAGGACGTGTTTGCCGCCTTGGGTGACGATCAGCGTGTCGAGCGAGCCGAAGGCGCGTCCTTTGCGGGCGAGGGCGAGGATGTCGGTGGCGGCACGTTCACCGAGCCAATGCCCGCCGGGAAGCCGCACTTGCTGACCGAGGCCGTCCGGGGCTTTGGGATCAGTGCCGGTGAGCCAGTCGTCGAGCAAACCTAGCGCGACTCCGATGCAGCCGGCGACGGTAGCGACCGAGTTGTCCGGGGACTCCGGTTGCACCTCCTCGAGGAGCGCTGCTGCCTGGGCGGGGTTGCCGTCAGCGATCGCCTCGATCACCAGCCGGAGCGTGACGACCACCAGTTCGCGTGCCTGGCCGACCGGCGTGAACCGGGTCATGTTGTGCCGTTCGACCGCGCGGGTCATCGCCGCCTGCAGCGAGTTCAGGTCTAGGACGTCGATGTTGTCGACATCGATACCTTCCTCGGCCAGCAGCGGTGCGAGTTCGCGCAGCATCTCGTTCGCGAGCCCGGACTTGAACTGGATCTGCGGCGCCCCGGGGGGCGGTTCCGGCCTGCGCCGACGCATGTTCGCCATGCGCCCATCCTCGCAGCACCGCACGGGTCCGGCGACGACGGCCACCGGATCGGCGACCTCACTCGAGGACGGTACCTGCCCGCATGGCGACGAGCCGGACGGCCGGAGTGTCCCAGCCGAGTATCTTGCGTGGGCGGGCGTTCAGCTCGGCGGCCACGGCAGCCAGCTGCTCGGCGTCGTGGGGACGCAGATCGGTCCCCTTCGGGAAGTACTGGCGCAGCAACCCGTTGGTGTTCTCGTTGCTGGGCCGCTGCCACGGACTGGCCTTCTCACAAAAGAACACCGGCATGCCGAGCGCCTGTGCGATCTCGATGTGCAGTGCCATCTCCTTGCCCTGGTCCCAGGCCAGCGACCGGCGTAGCTGCCCGGGTACCTGCGTCATGGCCTGCACGAGCGCGTCGCTGACCGCGTCGGCGGTATGCCGACCGCCGGGCAGGTGCAGCAGGATCACGAAACGACTGGACCGCTCCACCACCGTGCCGATCGCCGAGCGGTTTCCCGCCCCGACGATCAGGTCGCCTTCCCAATGCCCCGCCACGACCCGGTCGGCAGCCTCGGCCGGGCGTTGGTCGATCATCGTCATGTCCACCAGCCCACCAGCACGACGGGCGTCCGGGCGGCGGTGTGGTTTGCGGCGCTGCCGCCCGGTCCGCAGCACTTTGGGCAGATCTCGGCGCAGTCCGCCAAGATCCGGGCGGTAGATCGCCTGGTAGATCGTTTCGTGCACCACGTGCCGATCGGGATCATCAGGAAACGCCGTGCGTAGCTCGTGACAGATCTGCTCTGGGCTCCACCGCTTCTCCAGCCGGTCCTGCACGAAGCGCCGCAACACCGCATCACGCACCAACTTGCCGCGCCCGGGCCGCGCGCGCCGCACCGCGGCCAGACGCTGCGCCGTGAACGGCCGATACTGCCCGCTGGCCGGGTCACGGTTGCGACGCAGTTCCCTGCTGATCGTCGCCGGGCTCCGGCCCAGTTCCGTCGCGATCGCTCGAACGCCTCGTCCGGCGCGATGCAAGTCGGCGATCCCGACGCGCTCGTCCTCGGACAAGTACCGCGACGAGATCTCCCGCTTCCGTGCATTGATCACAGCCTGATAGTGCAGCCGTTTGCCGCTGCGGCTCGTGATTTCCCGACCGTATCGCCAGCGTGTTCCGGTCCGACGATTGATGCCGACGATCCTGCACGCCTCGGCGTTCGGCACACCCCGGGCGATCAACCCAGCGAACTGCTCCCGCTTCGCCGTCTGCGGCGCCGGTCCCGGCGATCCGTGACCCATCGCGGCTCCCAACAACTCGGGCGTTGCAACGATGACTGGAATCCGCCTCGCTTGAATTGGCCCCACCCTGCGCCCTGAACCCCTCACCATCGAGCTTGTCTACGGCTCGAAGAGAGGGAGAAAAGGATGCGCAGAGTGGAGCTGTTCGAGATTATCCGTAAGTACCACGAGTTCGGCCTCTCCAAGCGAGAAATCGCCAGGAAACGCGGGGTGCACCGCCGCACCGTCAACCAGGCGCTGGCGTCATCGACCCCGCCGGAGCGCAAGCGCCCGGCCCGGATCTCACCCAAGCTGACCCCGGCCATCAGGGCCTTCATCGACCAGGTCTTAGAGTCCGACCGCAAGGCGCCGAGAAAGCAGCGTCACACCGCCCGTCGCCTGTGGCAACGGGTCGTCGAAGAGCGCGGCGCTGACGTCGCCGAGTCGACCGTGCGGGCCTACGTCCGCACGCGCCGGCGTGAGCTCGGTCTTGGGGTCGCGGCCTATGTCCCGCAGCATCACGAGGTCGCACGCTCCGGCGAGGTCGACTTCTACGAGGCCGACGTCGACTTCCCGTGGGGCCGGACCACCGCCCACATCGTCGCCGTTCGAAGTGAGTTCTCGAGCGCCTCGCTGCACGTCGCCTACCCATCGGAGAACCAAGCGTCGTTGTTCGAAGCGATCGCGCTGGCGCTCGAGTTCTTAGGCGGGGTCTTCAAGGTGTTGCGCTTCGACAACCTCAAACCGGTCGTCAAGAAGATCCTCACCGGCGGACGGCGCGTCGAACAGAATCGCTTCATCGCGTTCCGCTCCCATTACCTGTTCGAGTCGTCCTTCACCACCCCGGGCAAGCAGGGCGCGCACGAGAAGGGCGGCATCGAGGGCGAGAACGGACGCTTCCGGAGAAGATGGCTGACCCCGGTGCCCAAGGTCGCGTCGTGGGATGAGCTCAACTCCTATCTGAGAGCGTGCTGTCTCAAGGACCTCAACCGCTCGATCGAGGGAAAGCCGACTTCGGTGTCGGAAGACGCCGAGCTAGAGCGGGCGTTCTTGAAGCCGCTTCCGGAAGAACGCTTCGAGACCGCCGAGGTCACCGAGCCGACGGTCGATCACATGGCCCGAGTCAAGCTCAAGAGCAACCGCTATTCGGTGCCGGCATCTTTGGTCGGCTCCAAGGTTCAGGCGCGCATCGGTGCGCTCACGATCGAGATCAGGTCTCAGGGACGCGTGGTGGCGAGCCACGAGCGTCTCCATCTCCGAAACGCCGAGCACCTCGTGCTCGACCATTACCTCGAGCTCGTCCACGCCAAGCCGGGGGCGTTGCCGGGCTCCGAGCCGCTTCATCAGGCCCGGGCGAGGGGCCAGTTCCCGGCCGACTACGACGAGCTGTGGACCCACATGCGGACCCATCTCGGCGACAAGGCGGGGACCCGCGCCATGATCGAGGTGCTGCTCCTGCACCGCAAGCATCCCGCCGAGGTCGTTTCTGACGCGGTCGCGTGCGCGCTCGAGATCGGCACCGTCGATCCCGGGACGGTGGCGTTCATCGCTCGCAACTCGACCTCTGCGCCGCGTGCCGAGCCTGTCGTGATCGACGTCGGCGACCTCTCTCGCTACGATCGCCCGCTGCCGGATGTCAGCGGCTACGACTCGCTCCTCACCGGAGACGGTGCACGGTGACCGCCGCGACGCGCGACAACGCGCTCGAAGCTTCGATCAAGGATGCCTGCAAGGTGCTGCGCCTGCCCACGATCGGGTCGCGCTCGGGAGCACTCGCGGCGGAGGCCGTTTCCGCGCAACAGACCCATCTCTCCTATCTATGGGCGCTGCTCGAAGCAGAGCTCGAAGACCGGGGCGAGCGTCGCCAACGCCGGCGGGTCCACGAGGCGCGCTTCCCTCGGCTAAAGACGATCGACGACTTCCACTTCGAGGACGCGCCCCACATCCCGGCCGCGACCATCTACGAGCTTGCCACCGGAGGCTTCATCGAACGGGGTGAGCCAGTCATTCTCATAGGCGAGCCCGGCACCGGGAAAAGTCATCTCGCGGTCGCGCTGGGGATCGCTGCCTGCATGCAGTCCCGCCGGGTGCGCTTCACGACCGCGGCGTCTCTGGTCAACGAACTCATCGAGGGGCGTGACGATCACACGTTGTCGAAGGTCATCGCTCGCTACGCGCGCTATGAGCTCGTCGTGCTCGATGAGCTTGCGTATGTCCCGCTGGGCGCAACCGAAGCGGAGCTTCTGTTCCAGGTGCTCGACGCGCGCGCCGAGGTCTCTGCAACGGTCATAACCACCAATCTCCCCTTCGGTGAATGGACGAGCGTGTTCCCCGAGCCGCGCCTGTGCAAGGCGATCGTCGACCGGCTCACCTTCAACGCTCACATCGTCGAGACCGGGACCGAATCCTGGCGCTTCAGAAAGACGATGGAGAGACAGCAGCGGAAGGGAGCGAGGTCAAAGAAAGCTTGACGCCGCCGGGCAGCGCCCGGCTCCCCCACGGGTCTCACCTCTTTCTCACAACAGAGAAGGAGCTAACCTATCGACGGCGCAGGTGGGGCCAAATGAAACGAGGCGGTTTCTAGCGATCGACGCAACGCGGTGACTGTGCTGTTCCCGAATCGTAGTCGTGTTCAGCGAACCGTGGCGCGGGCTAGGTCGGGGACCGGGATTCCCGTATCGCGTGCCCATCGTTGGGTG
>JBOGWV010000238.1:0-3855 GCA_050693975.1 Actinomycetota bacterium | reverse complement strand
TTCCCGATCGCTTCGTCACTCTGCTCTTTGACCCGTCGTCGTTGATCCGGTAGCCAACCCGTACGGCCTTCTTGTCGTCTGGGTCGATCAGCGCCACGTTCGAGATGTGGACCGCGGCTTCCTTGTGTGCGATGCCGCCCTCTTGGCCACCGCGCCGGTTCATGCGGAGCTTCTCGTGACGGGTGACCCGATTGACGCCCTCGACGATGATCCTGTTTTTGCGAGGAAGAACCTCGAGCACGCGGCCCTTGGCTCCCTTGTCCTTGCCGGCGATGATCACTACCTCGTCGCCTTTACGAACCTTCACTCCCACTCAGATCACCTCCGGAGCCAGCGAGATGATCTTCATGAACCGCTTGTCGCGCAGCTCACGTGCGACCGGGCCGAAGATGCGAGTTCCTCGGGGCTGCATCTGCCCATCGACGATCACCACCGCGTTGTCGTCGAACTTGATGTAGCTGCCGTCGGTACGACGACGCTCCTTGGCGGTGCGCACCACGACGGCCTTGACCACGTCCGACCTCTTGACGTTGCCGCCCGGGATCGCGTCTTTGACCGCACACACCACGACGTCACCGATTCCGGCATAGCGGCGGCGGGACCCACCGAGGACCTTGATGACGAGGACCTCGCGGGCCCCCGTGTTGTCTGCTACTCGACATCTGGTTTCCTGTTGGATCATCTACTTGGCCTTCTCTACGATTTCGACGACGCGCCAGCGTTTGGTCTTCGAGTAGGGACGCGTCTCGGCGATGCGAACGGTGTCGCCGGCGCCGGCGGAGTTGGTCTCGTCGTGAGCCTTTAGACGCTTGGTCCGGCGAACGATCTTGCCGTAGGTCCTGTGCTGGGCGGCGTCCAGAACCTCGACCACGACGGTCTTGTCCATCACGTCGGACACCACACGGCCCAGCCGCGCCTTGCGCAGGCCCCTCTGCTTAACGTTCTCTTCCGTCGAGCTCACTGCTGTTCCCCTCTCGCTGCACCGCACCAAGGTGCGCCTCCGCTCACGGCGCCGCGCAAGCGACGACCGTCGGGTAATGCTCGCGATTGTCTAGACAATCGCTTCATTCGATCGTCTCCTCGTCCTGGCTCGCCAGCTCACGCTCGCGCAGCACCGTCTTGACGCGCGCTATGTCGCGCCGCAGAAGGCGCACTCTCCTGTAGTTGTCGAGCTGGCCTGTCGCCAGTTGGAAGCGGAGGTTGAACAACTCCTCGCGCGTCTCGTCCAGCCGCTCGTTGAGCTCCGAGACGGGCAGCTCCCTGATGTCACTCGTCTTGCGCGCCATCAGTGGACCTCCAACGTCTGCTCACGACTCACGAACCGGCACTTCACTGGAAGCTTGTGGGCCGCGAGTCGAATGGCCTCACGAGCCAGATCCTCGGGGACACCGGCGATCTCGAACATCACGCGGCCCGGCTTGACCACTGCAACCCAGCCCTCGGGGTTCCCCTTGCCCGAGCCCTGGCGGGTCTCGGCGGGCTTCTTGGTGACCGGCTTGTCGGGGAAGATGTTGATCCACACCTTCCCACCGCGCCGGATGTGACGAGTCATCGCGATACGAGCCGCCTCGATCTGACGGTTGGTGATCCAGCCGGGTTCGACGGCCATCAACCCGTAGTCTCCGAAGTTGACCGTCGTCCCACCCTTGGCGCGACCCCTCATCCGGCCGCGCTGCTGCTTGCGGTGTTTGACCTTCTTTGGCTGCAGCATGACTACTTGCTCCCCGAGTCGTTCGAGTCGTCAGCTTTGTCCGGCGATCCGGCCGAGCCCGTCTCGCGTTTCTTGTGCGAATCCTCGGGCTTAGATGAAGGCTCCTTCGTCGATGCGGCGGGGGTGGCCTTCGCCCTCACCTCGTCGGGAACCTTCTTGGCATCGGGAGTCGCCGGTGCCTCGGTGGCGGGCGGAGCCTCGGCCTCGGGGGCCGGCTGAGCCGTACCCGTCAGAGGTTCACCCGCGGGCTTCTCTGCCGGACGAGTGCTTCTAACAGCTCCACTGCGGCGTGTGCGTCGCGGACCGACCGTGGTTCCCTCGCGGCCACCCGCACCCCTTCGCGTACCGCGCTCCTGCTGGCCTCGCCCGACCGTCTCGCCGGCGGCCAGTGCGGCCTCACGGCGAAGGCGAGCCTGGTCTCTGGCCGATGCGTAGACGTCTTGGAAGGGGCCCTTGTAGATCCATACCTTGACCCCGATGCGGCCGAACGTGGTCCTCGCCTCGGCCAGGCCGTAGTCAACATCGGCCCGCAGTGTGTGGAGCGGCATCTGTCCATCGATGTACCACTCGGTGCGACTCATCTCGGCGCCACCGAGGCGTCCTCCGCACTGCACCCTGACGCCCTTCGCGCCGTGGCGCATCGCGGTTCCGACCGCCTTCTTCATGGCCCTCCGGAACGAGACCCGGCTGGCGAGCTGTTCGGCGACGCCCTGAGCGATGAGCTGAGCGTCGAGCTCAGGCTGTTTGACCTCGATGATGTTCAGCCGGACGTCGATCGGTTTTCCATAGAGCTTCTGCTCCATCCGCTCGAGCTTGCTGCGCAGCCGCTCGGCCTCGCTGCCCCTGCGACCGATGACGATGCCGGGGCGGGCCGTATGCGCGTCGACCCGCACGCGCTCGCGCGTGCGTTCGATGTCGATGCGGCTGATACCTGCATGCGGCAACTCGCCCAAGAGGTATTCGCGGATTCGCATGTCGGCCTCGAGATATTCCTTGTATTGCTTCTCCGAGAACCAGCGCGACTTCCAGTCGGTGTGGATACCAAGGCGGAAGCCGTACGGGTGAACCTTCTGACCCATCTAGTGATCCTCCTGAGGGCGCTGGTGGCCTTCTGCCGAGCGAAAAGCGCGCCAGGCAAGGCCGCAGGGAGCGTGCGTACCCGAAGGGTACGTGCGTGACTGAGAACGCAGCATGGCGCTGCTTTGCAGCCGGCAGAGGCCGCCGTGTGTCGTCGGGAGGGTCACCTTTACTCCCCCTCTTCCTTCTTCGCGGTTGTCTTTTTGGTGGTCTTCTTGGCAGTCGTCTTCTTGGCCGTGGTCTTCTTGGCGGTCGTCTTCTTGGCCGTGGTCTTCTTGCGGGTCGATTTGCGAGAGGTCGTCTTCTTGGCGGTCGACTTCTTGCCGGTCGACTTGCGCCTCGTGGTCTTCTTGGCGGGCCGCTCAGGCGGAGTCTCGTCTTCAAGGCGTCCCACGACGACCGAAATGTGACACGTGCGCTTGCGAATGCGCGTGGCGCGTCCCAGGGCGCGAGGTCGGAAGCGACGCAGAGTGGGACCTTCGTCCACCCAGGCGCGCGCCACGACGAGCTCGTCCGCGGGCAGAGATCGATTGTGCTCGGCGTTGGCGATAGCCGACTCCAGGACCTTACGAACCGGCAGAGTGGCGCCGCGCTGAGTAAAAGCAAGCCGCTGACGCGCCTCGTCGACGTGACGGCCGCGAATCAGATCAACCACTTGGCGAGCCTTGGTTGGAGACATCCGAATAAAGCGCGCGGTCGCGATGGCCTCTTGAGCGTCGGGCGCGATCCTTCTGGCCATTACCTGACCCTCGCCGCTCTGTCGCCGCCGCCGTGAGACCGAAACGCACGCGTCGGAGCGAACTCACCGAGTTTGTGTCCCACCATCGACTCGGTGATGTAGATAGGCACGTGCTTGCGCCCGTCGTGCACCGCGATCGTGTGACCGACCATCTCGGGAATGACTGTCGAGCGGCGAGACCACGTCTTGATTACGCGCTTTTCATTGCGCTTGTTCATTTCGACGACTTTGACCAGCAGGTGATCGTCGACGAATGGGCCCTTCTTCAGACTCCTAGGCACTACCGACCCCTCTTCTTGCGACGGCGACGGACGATCAGGGCGTCCGA
>JBOGWV010000237.1:0-17523 GCA_050693975.1 Actinomycetota bacterium | reverse complement strand
CCCGCCCGCGTCCTCCAGCAGGGACAAACCCTCTCAATCTTGGCGTGGCTACCCCGTCAAGCCCGTGGTTGTAGCTCTGCTCGCCCTCTAGGGTTGAGCCATGAATCGCTACTCCTCGGGCTCACCTACCTGGATCGATTACGGGCTGCGCGTACTGACGGTCGTCATCGGAGTCGCAGTCGTCGCGCTGTCGCTCGGCCCCCCGCCTGACTCAGAGGGCGTGATGTCCGACAAGCTCGCTCACTTCCTGTCGTATTTCAGCTTCACCTACTGCGCGCTCCTGGGATTCATGGGACGGCCCGGACGACCTCCGGTGGCAGTCGTCCTTGCTTACGCACTGGTTGGGATGGTCGCCGCAGGCGGAGCCGGAATCGAACTCCTCCAGTTTCTGATCGGTCGCGACACCAGCCTCATGGACGCGCTTGCGAATGCTGCGGGAGCATCGCTCGGCCTGGTCGTCTGGATCCTGACAGTGCGCCGAACCCCGCAACAAGCCTGACTCGCTCCAGATCCGGCCAACTCTGCCCCTCGCCACACCTGTGTGGGGTGTGCGTCACAGGTTTGGTCACACAGGATCGTTAGCGTCTGCCCATGAGGCGATGGTTGGGTGTCTTGAGCTTGCTGTGTGTGGTGTCGGCCTGCGGGGGTCACCGGGTCGATCTGTCGCGTCAGTCGCCCGCGCTGCTGAGTGGTGAGCCCGGCGGGTTCGAGGTCGCCGAGGTCACACGCGTCGTCGACGGCGACACCATCGAGGTCAGTGTTACCGGTCGCAGCGAAGGCCCGGCCGCCGGCATGGCCAACCTTGGCGAGGTCTACAAGGTCCGCCTCATCGGTATCGACACGCCCGAGTCGGTCAAGCCCGGCTCGCCGGTCGAGTGTTTCGGCAAGGAGGCGAGCGTGGCCGCCGGCGCGTTACTCGAGGGCGAGGAGGTCACGCTCGTCAAAGACGTCGAGGAGACCGACTCCTACGATCGCCTGCTGCGCTACGTCTATCTGGGCGAGGAGATGGTCAACGCGCGCCTGGTGCTCAACGGCTACGCGAGCGCCTACACCTATCCGCCGAACGTGCGCCACGCGGATCTCTTCGTTCAGTTGCAGCGAGAGGCGCGCGAGGGCCATCGAGGACTGTGGTCGTCAGCCACGTGCAACGGCGAACCGTAGTGGATCGACGGCGAGGCTCTACCTGAGAAAGTTTGCGGTGACTTGGGCCGCACGATCGGGAAAATCCAGCCAAGGGGCGTGCCCCGCACCTGGCAGGAGTTCGAGCTGAGCGCTCGGTATCCGTCCCGCGAACACGCGTGCAGCTTCTGGTGATCCGAAGGGATCGTCCTCGCCCCATAGGAGGTATGTGGGCGACTCGATTCTGGACAGCAGTTCGTCGGATAGGACCACCTCTTCGTTCAGACCCTTCCACGACATCGTCCAGCGATTGATCTCGAACTCGTTGCTCAATGTGTCGGTGTGGCGCAAGAGCGCGGTGAAGCATGTGATGAGCTCCGGCGAAAGTCGTCCTCGTTCGAGTGCTCCACGAAGTCCGATCCGTCTGAACATGGCGCGCACGGATCTTTCGTTTATCGGCATCTTGGTCATGAGCCTCGCCAGGGGAGGGAGACTCCCGACTCGCATGAACATCGGAACCGCGGGATTCGCGGCCCCCATCGTCCAACCGAAGATGACGATGTGACCGATCCGATGTGGGTGCGTAGCGGCCGCCCTCAGTGTCGGATAGCCCCCGGACGAGGTTGCGACGACGTGAGCCGACTGCAGCTCGAGCGCATCGAGCACGTCGATCACCAGGGAATCGGAGAAACTCTCGAACTCCTCGACATTCTCGAAAGGCCGGGGTAGTGGCTCGCTCAACCCCGCGCCGGGCCGATCGAGCATCAGGCAGCGGAAACCATCAAGGCGAACCACGAGCTCGGCCCAACTTGCGCCGCTGTTGGACGCACCGTGGACCAACAGGATGGGTGGGCCATCGCCGACCTCCTGAACGCGGACATCCAGGTCGCTGTGATCGAGATGTACCAGACGCTCTGTGGGCGCAAGACCGACCGATCGCCAGAGACGCTTCTCCGCTTGTATGTAGCGCGCCTCGTCTTTCAACACGGGCTCCTCGTATTACGAACCGAAGCTTCAATTGAACGCCTCTAAGGGGAACCACGAAAGAGGGCTGAAACAGCTGCATCAAGCGAACATCTGCCCAATGTGCGGCACAGGCGAGTTGTTCGTTGGCCCAGCCGGAAGCACGGGAGAGTCGGCGCCGGCTTCGGAATTGGGTACTCGTTCGACTTTGCCGTGCCGACGACTTTGTTCGCGGCACTCCTGTCAGCGGCGATTACGGCGCGGTCGGCGCGCGTTCCCTCGGTCAAGCCTTGAATTGGGTGCCCCGTCAGCGGAGCGGTGGGCCCACCAGATCGATGCCGAATTTTGCGCTAAGGCGCCCGAGCTCTGCAACTTGCTCCTCGGTGGGGGGAGGGGAGGCGGATGGAAGCTCGGCTGCCTCGGCCGGGCGGCTCGCCGCCCGCACGAAGTTCTCGAAGTCGGTCCCGTTCGTGATCACCAGCCACCGCGCCGTCTCCGAGTCGACCCGATAGGTGTGTGGCTTCCCCTGAGGTGCGAGCAGCGTGTCACCGGGGCCAAGCGTCACGTCGCCTTCGTCTGGCCGATGAATCAACATTTCCCCATCAAGGAGGTGGAAGGCCTCGTCCTGGGAGCGGTGAATGTGGAGGGGCGGTGAGGAGCCGCGCCCAGCGATGTGCTCCATCAAAGAGACCCTGTCGCTCCCGGTCTCGTAGCCCACGTGGAACTTTACGAGTGTGTCCAGAAATCACAAGAGTTCTTGCTCAGGCATCGGCCCGCCTCCCATTTGACTTGGTCGCGATCCCGCGATCGCTGGAGCAAGGATAGGCGAAGAGACACCCTCCGCCATCTTTTCTTAGGCGGATCCGCCGTCTTTCGCTGAGAACGCGTTTGTGTCACAGCTCTCCTTCATAATTACAGGCATGGAATTCAGTCATGCCGACGAGGCAGTAGCGCAGCTGGAGAAGGCCAACGCCAATCTGGAGCCCGAGTTGCTGAGCCTGGCCGCGGCCCGCGAGCAACTCGAGACCTATGCGCGCGCCCAGCGCCTGGCGGCCTTTGGAGTCGCTGCGCTTGCCCGCAGGATCGACGACGCCTCCAGCCTGGCGCGGCTGACCGGCACGTCGGTCGGCAGGGCCAAAGAGACCATCGCCACCGGCAAGGTCCTCGGAGGTTCGGCGCCGCTTGAAGACGCCCTCAAGCAGGGCGACATCTCACTCGATCAGGCCGCCGAGATCGCCAAAGCCGAGGAGTCGGCGCCTGGTTCGGCAGAAGACCTGGTGAAGGTGGCCCAAGAAGAGTCCTTCCACGTGCTCAGAGACAGGGCCCGCAAGACCAAGCTCGAGGCCGAGCAGCACCATGGCCTGGCGGAGCGCCAGCACGCCGCGCGCAAGGCGCGCAGCCACGCAGACGAGCTCGGCATGATCCACATCCACATGGAGCTGGAGCCGCACGTGGGCGCGCCGATCGTGACCCGCGCCGAGGCCGAAGCCCAAAGGCTCGCTCGCAAGGCCAAGGCCGAAGACAGAAAAGAGCCCTTCGAGAGATTCCTCGCGGATGCCTACGCCTTGATGCTGTCGGGCTCAGGCAAGGGCCGGGCCAAGCGACCCGAGCTGGTGATCCTGGTCAGCCACGAGGTGGCCAAGCGCGGCTGGACCGACGTCAAAGAGGGTGAAGTCTGCAAGATCCCCGGTGTGGGTCCGGTGTCACCGCAGGTGGCCAAAGAGATCGCCCAGGACGCGTTCCTGAACGGCGTGTTCTTCGACGGAGTCGACCTGCGCAACTTCAAGCGCTACTCGCGCGACCCCTCGGTCGAGGTGCGCATCGCCCTGGAGTTGGGTAAGCCGCCCGACTTCGACGGAGTGGTGTGCGTCGACTGCGGCAACCATTTTCGGCCCGAGTTCGATCACGTCGAGCCGCGCGTTGCGCGCGGTCCTACCTCGACCGGCAACGTCGAGCCTCGGTGCAACAGCTGCCACCGGGCTAAGACCGAGCGAGATCGCAAGGCGGGCAAGCTCAAGCCACCCGAACCCTGATCATTGCCTGGAGCACCGCCTAGTTGAATCTACCGAACGGCCACTCTTCGTCGCGCCTCCGGGCTCGTGGCCACCTGGGCCAGGGCAATTGGCGGTCCCCTGGGGCGGCGGGCCTCGTCAACAGGGTGGCGGGTCCTGAACCTCGTTCTCTGTGCCCTTCCATTTGCTGGCACCAGTTGGACCAGTTGGATCAGTTGGACCAGTTGATTTGGAGAGGGTGTGTCTGCTCCGTGGTGGTGGTGCACGTGGTGCATGCCGGCACCAGCGGCACCAGCGGCACCAGCGGCACCGGGCCCTTCCGGCGCGACATGCCATCCCGCGAGGCGGCGTTTTGCATGCAACCCCGGGTTGAGGGATCAGCCGGGGATCAGGGGGCCGGGGTGGCCTCCTCGGTCGGCTCCGGTTCGGGCGTGGGCTCGGGTTCCTCGGTGGGGTCGGGGTCGGGCTCAGGCTCCGGGTCATCCTCGGGGGCGTCCTCGTCGTCACCTGTTGCGGGGTCGTCGTCCGAGGGATCGGCCTCCTCCGAAGCCGGTTCGGTCGGCGCGGTCGAGGGCTCGGCCGGAGGGGTCACGACCTCTCCGGTGCTGGGGTCCACCGACGGCGTCGGCTTGGCCTTCTTGTTTCCTTCCTGGGTGGCGCTGCCGTTCTGATCCCCAGAAGCGGGGGCGTCGTCGTTCGAGCCGAGCGTCAGCACTCCGGCGAGAGCGATGGTGGCGATACCGAGGGCCGCGGCCCCGATGAGGAGAGCGCGCCGCGGCCGGCGGTCCGACGACTCGTCGCCGGTGCTCGTGGCCGGCATGAACCCGGTCGCATCGTGGCGGTAGTCCTCGGACGCGATGCACTCGGCCAGCTCGTTGCCGTCTGCGAAACGATCCTCCGGATCCTTGGCGAGGCAGCGCAATACCAGCGCATCGAGCGCGGGGTCGAGGTCATCGACATGTGCGCTCGGCGGTTCGGGCTCGGAGTCGACGTGAGCGATGGCCACCGCGGTGAGGTTGTCGTGCTCGTGCGGACGAACGCCGGTCAGCAGCTCGTACAAAACGATTCCGAGGCTGTAGACATCCGACGCCGGCGTCGCGCCCGCACCGGAGATCTGCTCGGGAGAGATGTAGTGAGGCGAGCCGATGGTCTCGCCCGTGGCCGTCATCCGCTCGCGGCCGGTCGCCGAGGCGATGCCGAAGTCGGCCAGCTTGGGCCGCCCCTCATCGTCGAGCAGAACGTTGGCCGGCTTGATGTCGCGATGGACAACGCCGATGTCGTGCGCCGCACCCGCGCCGCGAGCGGCCTGCTCGACGAGCTCGAGCGCTCGCTCTGGCATCAGCGGTTCACCGGTGATGTCGACTAGCGAACCACCGGGCACGTACTCCATCACGAGATAGGAGCTGCCCTCGAAGTCGCCGAAGTCGAGAACCGACACGACGTTGGGGTGGTTGAGCGAAGCGACGCTCTGTGCCTCGGTGAAGAAGCGAACCAGGAACTCGGGGTCCTCGGCGAACTCGGAGGCGAGGAACTTGACGGCCACCTGGCGATCCAGGCGAACGTCTCTGGCGCACCAGACCTCGGCCATGCCCCCGCGGCCGAGCCCATTTTCAAGCTCGTATCGTTCGGCTATCAGATCTCCACGCTTCACCGTTCGAAGGTTTCCCACTATCTCCCTTCTCAATCGGCGTAAGGGCCACGGCAGGAACGAAACGGGCGAAGCAGAACCCCTACAGCGAAGCAATCGAGACAAAGAAGCAATGGGACAAACCTGCCTGGAGGTCGATAGTGGCTCGTCGCGCTCGAGCAATAGGAATCGTGCTGGCTGCCGTCGTGTGGGGCGCGACGTTGGGGATTCCCGCGGGGGCTCAAACGACAGCCCCTCCCGACGTGCCCGACAGGCTCCGCGCCTACTCGATCGTTCCGCCCGGGCAGGATGGTTACGTCGGCCCCACCCTCGAAGGTGGCGAGCACTTCGACGACCAGCTCGAGACCTACGCAAGTCTGATCAACGACGACGACATAACCGAGGGCGAGCTGGACGACTACTTCCACTCGATGCAGTTCGGCCCGGAAACGGTTGAGGAGAGCTACGAGCCCACGACCGGCGTGACCGTCTACCGCGACACGCTCGGCATCCCGCACATCTATGCCGACTCGATGAACACCGCGAGCTTCGCGCTCGGCTACGTCTCGGCCGAGGACCGCATGTTCCAGATGGACGTCTTTCGACATGCGGCTCGCGGTGATCTCGCAGAGCTCCTCGGCTCGGGCACCGACGACGCCTACCTGAAGATGGACAAGGACACGCGCCGCAACGGCTACACGCTCGCCGAAGTCGAAGCGATGATCGACGCTTTCGACGACAAGTTCGGCGACATCGGCGTACGCGTCCAAGAGGGACTCGACGCATACGCCGATGGCGTCAACGCGTACATCAACGAGCTCAAGACGACCAAGATCGACGAGCTCCCCGCCGAGTACCCCGCGACCGGAAACCCGCCGCCGGCGTTCCCCGAGGAGTGGAGCGCGACCGATACCGCGTTCCTCGCCATCTTGCAGCTGCGCGTGTTCGGCGAGACCGCCGGAGGCGAGCTTCAGAACGCGTCGTTGTTCGATCACCTTCGCACGCGCCTCGGCCGTAAGCGCGGCGCGAACGTCTACAACGACCTGATGTTCCAGAACGATCCTGGGTCGCCCATCACCATCTCCAAAAAGGACCGGGACTTCTCGACGCAGAACCTCGGCAAGCTCGACATGAAGTCGGTTGCCATTCCCGACGATGCCGGCGGGACCGGTGCCCGCCAGGCCGAGATGGCCGCCCTGCGCGAGGAGGTGCTTGGCTCGCTCGGATTCAGGGCGCCGGCATCGAACGCGCTGCTCGTCTCGGGCGAGGAGTCGGCGAGCGGCAACCCGCTGCAGATCGGCGCGCCTCAGGTCGGCTACGGAGTGCCGTCGTTCTTCATGGACGTCGACGTACACGTCCCCGGGGTCGATTTCCGTGGCCCCGCAGTCCCCGGAGCATCGGCGTTGATCCCCTTGGGCCGCGGAGCCGACTACGCATGGAGCCTCACGACGGGGTACTCCGACGCGGTCGACACGCGCGTCGAGCTCTTGTGCGATCCGGAGGGAGGCGAGGTCACTCAGGAATCGACCGGCTACATGTTCGAGGGTGAGTGCAAGACCATGGAGTCGCGCGAAGAGACCTATGTAGTAAAGCCCGTCCCGACCGCGCCCGAGCCCCCGCGCACCGAGACCGAGACCATCTACAGGACCGTGCACGGCCCCGTGATCGGGCGCGGGACCGTCGACGGCAAGCCCGTCGCCTACACGAAAGAGCGCTTCTTCTGGATGCGGGAGCTCGACTCGATCCCGCAGTTCTATCGTTGGAACACCGAGGTCGATTCGATCGAGGACTTCGCGGACGCGGCACAGGACTTCACGATGTCGTTCAACGCCTTCTACGCGGACGCCGACGATATCGGCTACTTTCACGTCGGCTTCTATCCGAGGCGCGCCGAGGGCACCTCGCCTTCGCTTCCGACCTGGGGAACGGGGGAGTGGGAGTGGGGTGGCCGCCGCTCGTACGCCGCGCAGCCGAAGATCGTCAACCCCGATCAGGGCTGGGTCGCGAACTGGAACAACAAGCCCGCCAAGAGCTGGGACAATTACGACGGCTTCAAGTGGGGGAGCGTCCAGCGCATGGAACTGCTGAGCGATCGCATGCACGATCTGCTCGATGGCTCGAGGACCGCCTCGCTCTCCGACATCGTCGACGTAATCCGCGACGCGGCTACCCGCGACACGCGCGGTGTGTATCTCGGGCCCAGGATGTTTGCCGAGCTGGGCAACTCGATCAAGAGGGGCAGCGATGCGCACGACGCTCTTAAGGTCGTGCGCGCCTGGGTCAAGGGCGGCGCGCACCGCTTCAATCGAGACGGCAACGACACGATGGACAACTCCGCCGCGCTGCTGTTGTTCGACCGCTGGTACGACGTCATGACGCACCGCATCTTCGACGACGAGCTCGGCAACGACGGCTACGACCTCGTCGCGGCGCCGGTGACCGACTACGTGCCCGCCGGCGGCTCGAACTTCTGGTTCGACTTCTCGACCTACAGCTACAACCTGTTCGGCAACAAGACCAGGGAGCTCTACAAGCGCAACTACTGCGATGTGGTCTCGACGAAACGCACCGAGAGTTGCCGGAGCCGCGTCGTGAAGGCGCTGCGCGTGGCGGTGAGGCAGCTTCGCTCCGAGCAGGGTGCCGACATGAGCTCGTGGACGGCACCGGCCGAGAACATCGAGTTCACGGCCTTCGGGGCCGGCTCCGTCGATCCCATCCCCTGGCAGAACCGCGGGACGCACAACCATGTAGTCGAGGTCCTGGGCGAGGACTGATCCGGCCTCTCACGCGCAACGGCCCCCGGGAAGTAGGGGCCGTTGCCTGCAGGGAAGGGATGGCGGGAGTGTCTAAGTCGACGGCTCGGTCACGCGGCCTCGCAGGCGGGGGATCTTGAAGTCGGCGTGGGCCCAGCATTTGTCGCGGGGGTTGTACTGGGACAACTTCGTGGGGCAACCCTCCTGAGAGCAGAAGCGCTCCTTGGTGTTTCGGCGCGAGGGCTTGGCGGTGAGGGGTGCGGAGCCCCTATGGGTCTGGTTTCTCATGGTCGTTTCCCCTTGGACGGGAGGCTGAGCCCCACCTCATCATCCCCCCGGTAAAGGCCCGGTAAAGATTTCCCGCGGGGTGGGCTCGGCCACACCGCAGTTACTTGAAAGGGCGACTAAGGGAGGCGGCCGCGCCAGAACAGCGAGGCCGCGGTCGCCAGCAGCAGCAGGATGGCTCCGACGCCGGCGAAGGCGTAGGTGACCTCCTCCGGTCGGGTCGTGTAGCCGATCCGCTGGCCGAGGCTGTCGTACACGGCCTGCAGGTCCTCGCCTGAGGGGGCCTCGAAGTAACCGCCCCCTGTGGTTTCGGCGATGGTCTCGAGCGTGGCGTAATCGGGAGGCACGGGGAGCGTCTGGGGATTGCCGTACTGATCGGGGACCGTGACGATGCCGCTCGGCGTCCCCAGCGCGATCGCGTAGACGGGGACGTCGAGCTCCTCGGCCTCGGCCGCCACCGCGAGCGGCTCGATTCCGGTCGTGTTCTCGCCGTCGGAGAGCAACAGGATTGCACTCACGCGCTCGGGCCGGTCCGGCTGCGGGGGAGGAGTCGCGCCCGGAGTCGAAGGACTCGACGGGGTGACCAGGGGGCTTAACGCGCGCTCGCGGTCCTCTTGGACGAGCTCCACAGATTCCCTGAGGGCCTCACCCATCGCCGTGCCCCCCTCGGCCTGGAGCGATGAGATCGCATCCAGGGCCGACGACCGGTCCGTGGTCGGCTGCGCAAGGACGTTCGAGACATCACTGAACGCAACCACGGCGACGCGGAAACGATCCGGCAGCTTGTTGATGAACGAGGTCGCCGCGTTCTTGGCGGCGGTCATGCGGTCCGGGGTTACGTCGGTGGCCTGCATCGAGCCGGAGACGTCCACGGTCAGGATGACGGTGGCCTCGTCGCGCGGAACCGCCACCTGCGCATGGGGCTTGGCCATGCCCATCGCAAGCGCCAGGAACGCGGTTGCGAACAACGCGGCCGGAATGTTGCGCCGCCATGAGGCCTGCGGGGCGACCGCGGCCAGCACCGACGTGTTGCTGTAGGAGACCGCGTAGCGCATCCGCCGTCGGCGAAGCGCCCACTGAATCGCAAACAGGAGCGGAATCGCGAGCACCACCGCGAGCCACAGCGGCGAGGAGAAGGTCATCGGTACTGTTCTCTTCTCGACATGAACGCGGCGAACGGCCGGAGCCAGTCGCCCGATGTGTGTAGCACCACGTGTTCGGCCCCCGCGGCGATGATCTCGTGACGAACGTGCTTGCGCTCCTCGTACGCCGCGTTGGCGAAGTTCCTGCGAACTGCGGCGTCCGCAGTGTCCACCCGCAGCTGCCGTCCGGTCTCGAGGTCGACGAAGTAGGTGTCGCCGACATCGACGAGCTCCATCTCGCGGCGATCGCGGATCTCGACCGCTATCACGTGGTGGCGCTGGCCGACCATCGCAAGTGGCTTGCGCCAGCCCTCGGAGTCACGCCAGTCCGAAATGACGACGACGACGCCACGGGTTCTCAGAGTGAGCGCGGCGCGGTGCAGACCCTCCGCCATGGACGTTCCCCCGCGCGGAGCCGCCTCGGCCATCCTCACGCGCGACAACAGTCCGACGACCCCGCCCCGCCGAGAGGTCGCGGGCCAGATCTCGTCCTTGTGGCCTCCGAAGGTCATCAGTCCGAAGCGGTTTCCTCCCCGCGTGCCGAGATGCGAGGTCGCAAGCGCAACTCCCTCGGCGACGTCGAGCTTGCGCCGGTCCTGCGTCCCGAACACCATCGAGGCCGAGCAATCCAGCAGCGCCCAGGTCGTGAGCGCCCGCTCGGCGACGTGCACGCGCACGTGAGGCGCACCGGTTCGCGCCGTGACGTTCCAGTCCATCCTTCGGATGTCGTCGCCGGCCACGTACGGCCGCACCTGTGCGAGCTCGGTGCCCTCGCCGAGCACGGTCGATCGAAAGTCGCCCGCGGCGAGCCCATCGATGCGCCGGCTGATCTGCACGTCGAGTGCCCGCAGAAGCTGATCGGGCAGCGGGCCGGGACCCGGCCGGTCCGGGCGCGAGGGTTGGTTACGAAACTGCAGCAGGCTCACGCGCTCGAGGACGAGGTGGAAAGTTCCACACGCGGCACCGGCACGGCCTCGAGCACCGCGTCCAGGATGTCGTCCGAGCTGATGCCCGACGCGAGGCCCTCGTAGCTGAGAACTATGCGGTGGCGCAGAGCGTCCTTGGCGAGCTCGTGAACGTCGCTGGGCAACACGTAGCGACGTCCGCGGGTCAGAGCCAGGGCGCGTGCCGACTTCACGAGATTGATCGAGCCGCGCGGGCTCGCTCCGAAGCTGATGTACTCCATCAGGTCGCCGCGACCGAAGGCTCCCGGGTTGCGCGTAGCCATCGTGAGGGCGACCGCGTACTCGGACACCGGACGGTCGACGTAGATCGCGCCGACGGCTCGCTGGAAGGAGACCACCTCTTTGGCGGTCATGATCTCGTTGACGTTAACGGGATCCTGAAGGGAGCGACCGACGACCTCCATCTCGTCACCGAAGCTGGGGTAGTCGACGACGACCTTCATCATGAAGCGGTCCATCTGGGCCTCGGGCAGCGGGTAGGTGCCTTCGGACTCGATGGGGTTCTGCGTCGCCATGACGATGAAGGGGCTGTCGAGCTTGTAGGTCTTGGGACCGATGGTGACCTGCTGCTCCTGCATGACCTCGAGCAGCGCGCTCTGCACCTTCGCGGGAGCGCGGTTGATCTCGTCGGCAAGCAGGAAGTTGCAGAAGATCGGGCCCAGCTCGGTGTCGAAGGAATGGCTGTCGGCCCGGTAGATGCGGGTGCCGATCAGGTCCGAGGGCACCAGATCGGGCGTGAACTGGACTCGCGCGAACTTACCGCCGAGCACACCCGCCAGCGTGCGGATGGTCAGTGTCTTGGCCAGGCCCGGCACTCCCTCGAGCAGGAGGTGGCCGTTGCCGAGCAGGCACACCATCACGCGCTCGAGCATGGCGTCCTGGCCGACGATCACTCGCTTGATCTCGTAGAGCGCGTCCTGAAGCTTGCCGTGGACGTGATCCGGCTCTCCGGCCACGTGCAGCCGTTGCCCGTCGGTCATATGAGTCCTTTCTCCTGCTTGCTCGCGGTTACGGCGAGTCCGGTGCCTCGCCGATCGTCACTTCGACTTCCTCGGTCTCACCTTGGCGCACGATCTCGATGGTCACCCCGGTTCCCGGAGCGGTTGCGGTGACCTTGGCGATGAGATCGGCGGGGCTCTCGATCGGCTGTCCATTGAATCGGGTGATCAGATCGTCGGCTTGAAGCCCGGCGGCCTCTGCCCCTGAGCCCTCGGTCACGTCGCTGACGAGGGCGCCCGGCTGTCCGCCGCTGATGCCGACGAGCTCGACGCCGAGGAAGCCGATGACCGGCTCCTCACCCTTCTCGAGGGCCCCGGCCACCCGCACCGCGGTGTCGATGGGGATGGCGAAGCCGATCCCGGCGTTGTCGCCCCCCTCAGAGAAAATGGCGTCGTTGATGCCGATGACGCGACCGGTGCGGTCGGCGAGCGCGCCGCCGGAGTTTCCGGGGTTGATGGGGGCGTCGGTCTGGACGGTGCTGACGGCCCGGCCCCCCTCGGTCTCGAGCGTGCGGCCGACCGCGCTGACGATTCCAGAGGTCACCGACGAGTCGAGGCCGAACGGGCTCCCTATGGCGATCGCCATCTGGCCGACGTCGATCGGGACGTCGGTGGCCAGGGTGGCTATCTCGAGGTCGTCGGCCTCGGCGTCCACCACCGCGATGTCGGTGTCGGGATCGGCTCCGAGCACGGCTCCGTTGACGCGGCGGCCGTCACTCAAACGCACCGTGACGTCTTCGGTGCCCTCGACCACGTGTGCGGCGGTGAGGATGAGCCCACCGGACTTGTAGACCACGCCCGAGCCGAGACCGCTTTCGGTCTCGAGCTGGACCACCGACGGCAGCAGGGCATCGGCCACCGCGGCGACCGGCTCCTGAACGTCGACCGCGACCGGGCCGGCGGGGCCGGACTCCACTCGGGGAGGCGCGGTGGGGTCGTCGTCGAGGGTCTCCGCCAGCCCGAAGCCACCGGCGACCAGCAACAGGGCGGCGAGCGCGCCGGCCGCGAAGGTGGTGACGGGGGGCCGGCGCCGGGGGGGAGGTGGTGAGTAGGGCGACATCGGGGTCGTCTGCTGCGCGCCGTAGGGCGGCTGGGCCTGGGGCTGGTGACCGTAGGGCTGCTGGCCGTAGGGCGGGGCCTGAGGCTGACTCTGCTGTGGGTTGTAGGGGTATTGCGGATTGGTGCCCAGCTCGTCTACCTCCTGCCGTTCTGCCCGATTCCGGCGCTCCTCCACCTCCCAGTATGGCGGCTGCGACACGGCGATTCCTCCTCGAAATGGTGGTTTTTGTGGGTCTCGGGGGTCTCTACCGCCCCGAACCTCTACCCAGTTTGAGCACCGAGGACTAAAGAGGAAGTAAAAGAGGAGTTGGTATGCGCATTCTGGTGGTGGAGGACGAGCACGATCTGGCCGACGCGATCGCCCGCGGGCTCCGCAACGACGGCTACGCCACCGACGTCGCCTACGACGGAGAGGAGGCCCTCACCAAGGTCGAGGTCAACGACTACGACCTGATCTGTCTCGACCTCAACCTCCCGGGTGTGGACGGTCGCTCCATCGCCCGCTCGATTCGCAGCGGCGAGGTCGCGCTCCCCGGCGAGCAGCCCCGCATCCTCATGCTGACCGCGCGCGGCGAGGCCATCGACCGGATCGGCGGACTCGACGAGGGCGCGGATGACTACGTCGTGAAGCCGTTCGACTTCGACGAGCTGCGCGCTCGCATCCGTGCACTGCTAAGGCGCGACGCGGGCCGCTCGTCGGCCCTGCTACAGGTGGGAAGCCTCGAGCTCGACACCGCCCGTCACGAGGCACACCGCAACGGCACCCAACTGGCGCTCAGCCCCAAGGAGTTCGCGCTGCTTCGTTACTTCATGACGCGACCGGGAGCCGTGTTCAGTCAGGAGGACCTGCTCGAGCATGTGTGGGACGAGAACGCCGATCCCTTCACCAAGACCGTGCGAGTGACCGTCATGACGTTGCGCAGGAAGCTCGAGGCCGCGGGCGACACCCAGCCGATCGAGACGGTCGTCGGAAGCGGTTACCGGCTGCGCGAGGACGCATAGATTTGCCACGGGTGTAAGCCAGAGTGCGATGAGGAACCGAATGGAGTCACTCAGCAACGCGTTGCCGGAGTGGACGCGCTCGGCGCGCTTCCGGCTTGCGGTCGTGTACTCCGCGAGTCTCTTCGTCATCGGCGGGCTGATGATCGCGGGTCTCTACTTCGCACTGAGCAGGTCCATCGGTACCGATGAGTTCACCAAGGATCTCGTGATCCGGGTCAACACCGAGACCCAAGACAGCACCTTCACGCTCGAGCCCGGCATGGAGAGCTTCGGCCAGGCGGTCAACCAGACCACGATGCACGTGCTCAAGAACTTCTCATTCCTTGCGCTGGGAATCCTCTTCTTCATCAGCCTGGGGATCGGCTGGGTGGTCGCGGGCCAGCTGCTGGCGCCCATCGACAGGATCACCGAGGTCGCGCGGCGCATTCAGGCGACCGATCTGTCGCAACGGATCTCGCTCGAGCGCCCCCAGGACGAGCTCAAGCGGCTCGCCGACACCTTTGATTCGATGCTCGACCGGCTCGACGAGGCGTTCGGGTCGCAACGACGGTTCATCGCCGACGCTTCGCACGAGCTTCGCAATCCGCTCGCGGTCATCCGCACCAATCTCGACGTCCTATTGAGCGACCCCGGGGCGGACGAGAAGACGTATCGCGACACCTCGATCGTGGTCAAGCGAGCGACCGAGCGCATGTCCAAGATGGTCGACGATCTGCTCGCGCTGGCGCGGCTCGAGTCGCCCCAGAACCTCGACGAGCGAGTCGAGGTCGGAGAGGTCGCGACCGAGATCGCCGACGAGTTCGTCGCGGTCGCCCAGTCGCGGGGCATCGAGTTGCGCCGGTCGATTGCGGACGGCGTGTGGGTGGTGGGGGACCGCTTCGCTCTGAAGCGGGCACTCGCGAACCTCGCTCAGAACGCGGTGCGCTTCGCCCCCGCGAACTCGGCGGTAACGATCGCGGCGGGAATGAAGGAGGGGTGGGCGTGGCTGGCGGTCGAGGACCAGGGCCCGGGAATCCCCACCTCGGAGCAGAGCCGGGTGTTCGATCGTTTCTGGCGGGCCGATAAGTCGCGCTCCCGGTCGCTCGGAGGCAGCGGTCTGGGATTGTCGATCGTTAGGCAGGTGGCCGAGGCTCATTGTGGTGTGGTCAAGCTCGCCAGCGAACAAGGACGCGGCTCGACCTTCGTGGTGTGGATTCCCGCGCAAGGGCAGGGGGATGCGACTGCCTCGGGCGCCCCCGACCTCACCTAGGTGCACGCCTTTACTCATGCTTTACGAATATGGCCTCCGGCCAAGAAAGGAATTGGGATTCAATGCGTGATGGGATGAGCCGGTGAGTTTCGAGTGGCCCGCCCTGCTGCTGTTGCTGGTAGCCATCCCCGCACTCGGCGTCGCCTACGCCCTTCTGGAGCGACGACGTGAGCGCGCCGCGGGGGCCTTCGCCGCTCCCCACATGCGTCCCAACCTCGTTCGCTCCCGCCCTGCGTGGCGGAGGCACGTTCCGATTGCGCTGATGCTGGTGGCGCTGGCCGCGCTGGTGATGGGGACTGCACGACCGCAGCGCGAGCAGGTGGTCATGCGCGTCGGTGGCACCATCGTGTTTGTGATCGACGCCTCGCGTTCGATGAATAGGACGGACATCGCGCCCAGCCGATTCGAAGCGGCGCGCTCCGCGAGCGAGGTCCTGGTAGATGGGTTGCCCGAGGACTTCCGTGTGGGTGTAGTGGCCTTCAATCGCGAGGCTCAGATCCTGAGCGCGCCGACCCTCGATCGCGAGGCCATCTCGTTTGCGCTCGACTCACTTGAAACGCGTTACAAGACCGTGCTTGGCGACGGCATCATGGCCGGACTCGCCAGCGTACCGGAGGGCGGCCGCTCGGTGCAGCTCGTTGTGCTCAGCGACGGCGTGGACACCGGAAGCGAAGTCCCGCCTCTGGCCGCGGCCGATGAGGCGGTGGCGATGGACGTGAGGGTCAACACGGTCGTGCTCGGATCGAGCACCGATCTCAAGGCGCCCGATGTCGGGGTGCTACGTCAGATCGCCGACGTTACCGAGGGGCGGTTCTTCGCCGCTCCCTCGGCAGAAGAGCTGGACAGCATCTACCGGAGCATCGCCGAGCGCGCCTCGAGGTCAACCGAGAAGGTCGAGCTCACGCAGGCATTCGTCGGAGGCGGACTCGCGCTGATGATCGCGTCGGCCGCGCTCAGTGCACTGTGGTTTCGGAAGGCTCTGTAGCACAGTCGACACCACCGGCCGAGGCCGTCGGAGTCGTTCGACGGGCCGAGAGCTCAGCCAGAGCGATGCCCGCGATTACCAGCAGCGCCCCCACGAGCACGTTGAGGCCGAGCTCCTCGTCCAGCAGTACCGCGCCCAGCGTGACTCCAAAGATCGGAATCAGATAGGTGACGAATGACGAGGTGGTCGCGCCCACATCCGATATCAATCGGTAATAGAGCATGTAGGCGACGCCGGAGCCGAGCACGCCGAGAAAGCCGATGCTGCCGATCGCTCCCAAGCTGAGTGTCGGAGGCGTCTGCAGCGTGTCTACCAGCACGAGCGGCAGTGCCATTGCGGTGGCGATCAACAGCTGCGTCGCGGGGATCGCAAGCGGCGAGAGGTCGAGGCCCACGAGATTCCGGCGGGCATAGACGAACCCACCGGCGTAGGAGGCCGAGGCGAGGATGATGGCGATCTTGCCCGCGGTCGAGCCGGCGGCGTCGAGCCCGACGATTACCCCCACTCCGGCGAAACCAAGAATCACTCCGGCGAGGCGAGCGGGCCGCAATCGCTCGCTCTGAATGAAGATCGCGGCCAGCAGAGCCGTGCACAAAGGAGTCGTGGAGTTGAGGATCGAGGCCAGGCTCGAGCTGACCTCCTGCTGGCCCCAGGCGATCAAGATGAAGGGAGCGACGCTGCTCACCACCGCCATGACGGTGAGCGAGCGATAAAGTTCGCGACCGCGCGGAAGTCGCTCGGCCCGTGCAAACAGGAGGGCCGTCAGGAACACCGCGCCGGTGGCGATTCTTCCGAACACTATCTGCAGGGGGGTCAGGTCTTCGAGGGCAACCTCGATGAACAGGAACGAGGAACCCCAGATCGCGCCGAGAGCCACCAGTCGGGCCGCATCCGAGGGTCGCATTCAGCGATACTAGACAGTGACAGTCGTCCCATTCGCCATCACCGATCATCCGATCGAGCGTGAGGCGTACCAGAGAGGGGTGCAATGGAGCACTACGATCCGAGGAAGCTTCCCGAGATGCCCGCGATGATGATCGCGGGACCGGGTGAGCTTCACGAGGAGGACCTCGACGTCCTGGGCCATCAGGTGATCGCCCACTACGGCGATCTCTGGACGAGCGTTCACGGCGACTGCGTCGCTGCCCTCGGCAAGCTCCTCGGCGCCTCCGATCTGCCCTACATCATCCCCGGCTCGGGCTCGGTATGTCTTGACGCGGCGGTATTCAACCTCTTCGAGCCCGGACAGAAGGTCGTGGTGGCGAACACCGGGTTCTTCGGGGTCCGCCTCATGGAGATCGCCACCGCGCACCGGCTCGAGGTCGTCGAGTTCCCGGTCGAAACCGGCGCTCCCATCGATCCGG
>JBOGWV010000236.1:0-4389 GCA_050693975.1 Actinomycetota bacterium | reverse complement strand
CAGGACCTCAACTCGCTGGGTGGGACCATGCGCCTGGGCAGCTACCCGTGCCGGGTCGCCCGAGGCACCAAGGCCGAGGCGGCGTACGGCGGAGAGCTCGTGTTCGAGCGCCACCGTCACCGCTACGAGGTCAATCCCAGGTTCCGCAGAAAGCTCGAGGACGCGGGGCTGGTCTGTTCCGGTGAGTCGCCCGACGGAACGCTGGTCGAGATCGTCGAGCTCGCCGACCACCCGTGGTTCGTGGCGGGCCAGTTCCATCCGGAGTTCAAGAGCAGGCCGGATCGGCCCCAGCCGCTGTTCCGTGACTTCGTCGGAGCGGCCATCGCACGCAGGCACGGCGAGATCTCGATTCCCGAGGCCGTCGGCCACTCCACCGAGCGCTAAGCTCTCCGAGCAATGAGGGTCGGAGTCCCGCGCGAGCTCAAGGACAACGAGTACAGGGTCGCGATAACGCCCGCGGGAGTGCGCGAGCTCGTCGTGGGCGGCCACGAGGTCCTCATCGAGAGGGACGCGGGGCGCGGGTCGAGCATCTTCGACTCCGAGTTCGAACGGGCCGGCGCGCGGATCGTCGGTGATGCCGACGCGGTGTTCGCGGACAGCGACATGGTGTTGAAGGTCAAGGAGCCGGTTGAAGAGGAGTTCCATCGTCTGCGCGAGGGGCTCATCCTGTTCACCTACCTGCACCTGGCCGCGTCGGAGCCCGTGACGCGTGCCCTGCTCGACTCGAAGACGACCGGCGTGGCCTACGAGACGGTCGAGGACCCCGATGGTTCGCTTCCGCTGCTTGCGCCCATGAGCGAGGTGGCCGGTCGCATGGCTCCCCAGGTGGGGGCTCATTTCCTGGAGCGCGAGAACGGAGGCCGAGGAATTCTGATGGGCGGCGTTTCCGGGGTGGCTCCGGCGAAGGTCGTGGTGATCGGTGCGGGCATGTCGGGCATGAACGCGGCGTGGATCGCACAGGGGATGGAGGCCGAGGTCATCATCCTCGATCGCAACATCCACAAGTTGCGCGACGTCGACCGCATCCATAAGGGCCGCATCCTCACCCTGATGTCGAACCGGCTGGTGATCGAGGAGATCGTGACCGAGGCCGACCTCGTCATCGGCGCCGTCCTCGTCCCGGGCGCGGTGGCTCCCCAGATCGTCACCGAGGAGATCATCAAGGGGATGAAGCCGGGGGCCGTGGTCGTCGACATCTCGATCGACCAGGGCGGGTGCGTCGAGACCTCGAAGATGACGACGCACTCCGACCCGACCTACGTGGTGCACGACGTTGTTCATTACTGCGTCGGGAACATGCCGGGTGCGGTGCCCCATACGTCAACCTACGCGCTCACCAACCTGACGCTTCCCTATGCCATGACGCTGGCGGCGGGTGGCATCAAGGCGGCGGTGGCGTCCGATCCGACGCTCGCAAAAGGCGTGAACACCTATGAGGGCGAGTGTGTCTACCGCCCGGTCGCCGAGGCGCACGGCCTTAGCTTCACCTCGCTCGCCGACCTCCTATGACCCGGGCGCGTCCTGAGGTCCGGCCGAGCCCGCCCTGCGCGCGTCCTGCGGTCCGGCCGAGCCCGCCCCGCGGGGCCGATCCCGTACAGGAGTTCGGCAAGCTTGTAGACGAGTTCCTGACCTACATCTCGTCCGAGCGGGGGCTCGCGGTCAACACGGTGGACGCGTATCGCCGCGACCTGACGACCTGGCTCGAGTACTGCCGTCGCTCGAAACTCGACCCCTCCGCCGTGAGCGGTGACGACATTACGGACTTCCTCGGGAGGCTGCGAGATGGCTCGCCGCCGGCCTCGAAGCCACTCGCGCCTTCGTCGGTTGCTCGCATGCTGGTGGCGGTGCGCTCGCTCTATAAGTTCCTCGTTCGAGAGGACTTCCTCGACGCCGACCCGACCCAACGCATCGGCAGCCCCAAGCAACCTCGCTCGATACCCAAGGCGATCAGGCTGGATGAGGTCGAAACGCTGCTCGAGCTGCCGGCCGAGGATCTGCTCGGACGCAGGGATCGGGCGATTCTGGAGACGCTCTACGGCGCCGGGCTGCGGATCAGCGAGCTGGTCGGCCTCGACCTCGACGACGTCGACTTGGACTCCTCGAGCGTGCTGGTCAGGGCGGGCAAGGGAAACAAATCCAGGAGGGTGCCCCTGGGGAGCGTGGCTCGGGCCGCGGTGGGTGGTTACGCGACCCAATCTCGGCCTACTCTGGTGGCGCGCGCAAAGTCCGGTGCGTCCCGGGGGGCCCTGTTTCTCAACGCCCGGGGAGGCCGATTGAGCCGGCAGGGCTGCTGGAAGATACTGAAGGCCTACGCGCGGCAGGGGGGCCTCGGCGAAAAGGTGTCGCCGCATACCCTGAGACACTCGTTCGCCACGCACATGTTGGACGCAGGAGCAGATATAAGGGTGGTGCAGGAGCTGCTGGGGCACGCAAACCTGGCGACGACCCAGGTGTATACCCTGGTCAGCGACAGCCGGCTACGTGAGGTTTACCTGACCTCTCATCCACGGGCCCGTAGCTGAGCCGAGTTACACCGAAAGCCAGAGAATCTCTCGACCGCTACTCGGAGTTAGGGGAAGTGATGGAGCAGGACAAGCTGAAGAACGTGCGCGCCGAGCTCGAGGCCGAGCTCGCATCGGTCGAGCACCAGCTCGCCGAGCACGGCGCGACGCCTAACCCTGAAGAGGCCGTGGAAGTGTCCACCGACGAGGGCTTCGCGGACTCCGCTCAAGCCACCACGGAGCGCTCGGAGATGCTGTCGCTGATCGAGCAGCTCCAACATTCCCACGGCGCCATCACCAAGGCGCTGAGGCGCATGGACGAGGGCGTCTACGGGAAGTGCGAGCGCTGCGGGCAGGACATACCCATCGAACGGCTCGAGGCGCGTCCGACCGCCAGCCTCTGCGTCCAGTGCGCCCAGCTCGTCTCGTCCTAGAGTCCAGCGGGTGAGCCGGGGCGGGGATCGCTCGGTGTGCATCGTCGTGCTCGATTCGGTGGGGATCGGAGGAGCCCCCGACGCCCGCGACTTCGGAGACGAGGGCTCCTCGACGCTGCCCAACACCGCCCTGGCGGTGGGTGGGATCTCGTTGCCCAACATGGGCGCCCTCGGCCTCGCCAATATCGTCGAGGTCGAGGGGGTGGAGCCGGCAAACCCGGCGACGGGCGCCTTCGGCTCGATGATCGAGACCTCGCCGGGCAAGGACACGACCACGGGGCACTGGGAGATCGCGGGAATCGTGCTCGACAAGCCCTTTCCCCTGTACCCCGAGGGGTTTCCGCCCGACGTGGTCGCCGAGTTCGAGAAGAGGGCCTCAGTTGAGATCCTGGGCAACTACCCGGCCTCTGGCACCGAGATCATCGAGAAGCTGGGCACCGAGCACATGGCCAGCGGGAAGCCGATCGTGTACACCTCGGGCGACAGCGTCTGGCAGATCGCGGCTCACGTCGACATCGTGCCCCTGGGGAGGCTCTACGAGCTGTGCTCGATCGCGCGGGCTCTGCTGGTGGGCACCCACGAGGTGGGGCGGGTCATCGCCAGGCCTTTCGAGGGGACTCCCGGCCGGTTCCAGCGCACGCCCGACCGCCACGATTACGCCGTGCCTCCACCCGCCGACACGGTGCTCGACGAGATCAAGGGGGCCGGGCTCGAGGTGCGCTCCGTAGGGAAGATCTACGACATCTTCGCCGAGCGGGGCTTCACCCACACGCACCCCACCCGGTCGAACGACGATGGCATCGCCGCCACCGGCCAGGAGGTGGAGGCCTGCTCCGGCGGGCTCGTATTCACGAACCTCGTCGATTTCGACCAGGCCTACGGCCACCGCAACGACCCCAAGGGTTACGCCGACGCGGTGGAGGCGTTCGACCGGGCCCTGCCCGAGATCGTGGATGCCCTGGGTCCCGACGACGTCCTGTTCCTCACCGCCGACCACGGCAACGATCCCACCACGGGGTCCACCGACCACTCGAGGGAGAGGGTCTTCCTCCTGGCGACCGGAGGTCCGGTCACCCCGGGGACGGACCTGGGGGAGCGAGCCTCCTTCACCGATCTCGGGTCCACCGCGGCGGAGCTCCTTGGGGTGGACACGGCGACGCCCGGTCGCTCATTCGCGAGGCTTCTCACCGGCGATTGACCGACTCGCCGAAAAGTTACATCTTGTGCAATCGGTTACACGGGTGATACTGTCCGCAGCCCATATAGCGATTTGTCGACAAGTAGTCATGGCGACGGTTAGGGAGGCTGCATGGAGGAATCTCACCGCTACAACGGCACCACGCAGGTTCTGAGCGAGCGCGTCTCCGAGCTCGACGAGCGGCCCCACCACGACGACGATCGCCCCTCCGATCGGGGGGTGCTCGAACCCCTCGACGAGCCGGGTCGCAACGCCC
>JBOGWV010000235.1:0-5326 GCA_050693975.1 Actinomycetota bacterium | reverse complement strand
CCGATGCCCGCCCGCATTCTGGCCGCCGCGGTCGCGTTCGTCGCGATGACCCAGAACAGGCCTTACCGGCCCGCCATGGAGCCCGAGCAAGCCAGCCAGCAACTGACCGCGGATGCGAAAAGCCGCAGGCTGGATGCCGACGCTGTGGCCGCCGTTCTCGAGTCTGCCGGGCAGGGGCCGTCCCGGCGCCCGAGAACGTCGCGGCCAGCCGGACTGAGCGAGCGTGAGGTCGAGGTCCTTCGGCTCGTCGCACAGGGATACTCGAACCCGGAGATCGCCCAACGCCTGACGGTCTCACGCCGGACCGCCGAACACCACGTTCAGCACATCTACACGAAGATCGGGCTGTCGACCCGCCCGGGCGCGGCCCCGTTTGCCATTCGTCACGACCTCCTCGCCTAAGAGAAGAAAAGCCTGCCGAGGATGGGCAGACCTACCGATGCGGTCATGGGCGTAGCCGGCCCATGCTGTGTCATGGAACTTTTCAAGAGATCGCATAGATGCCGGTCTTGCGCTAGCTGAGGGGAGGAGGAAACGGTGAATATCGACACGATTCTGGGCGCACTCGAGATGGCCGGGATTGCGGTCGTAAGCGTGGGTCTTTGGACCCTGCGGGTCGCCCTCACGGCTAGGGGCCGAAAGGTAGCCGGCTCCGTGACCGCCGGCGTCGAGGCCCTCGTCTTCCTGCTCGCGTTCAGCAGCGTTCTCGGCGACATGGGAGCGGTCGAACGAGTGATCGGCTATGCGCTTGGCGTTTCCGGGGGAACACTCCTCGGCATCATCGTCGATCAGCGATTTTCCACCGGCCAGTCCGAGGTTCGGATCGTTACCCATGGCAGCGACACAGCGCTGGTACGAGAGCTACGGGGACTCGGATGGCCGGTTACGTCGACGCACGGACACGGTCCCAACGGGGGCGTTACGGTGGCGTTCGTAGCCGTTGACGACGTGCGGCTCCCCGGCATCCTCGAGGATCTCGAGCGCCACGCAACTCCTCGAGCGTTCTGGACCGTAGAGAGGCTGCAGACCGCCCGATCCGTCCAACTCCCCGAGGGCTACCTCGGGATCCGGGGCGGAGGCAGCTCCGGATTGCGGGGACGGTTCGTTCGACGGGGCCAGGGCGGAGGGAGCCCCGCGCGCGCCGGCACCGGCCCTTCAGATCGCTCACCAAGCGATAGACACGCACCTCTGCTAGAGACCTAGACGGATCGCTCGTTATTCGGAGTAGAAGGGCGGGATCCCGACCGACCCTACGCTGGTGACCTTGTAGGCGCTGCCGTTACGCCTTTGAACACGTATCTCGTCGCCCGGCTTCATCGGCGTGGCGAAAGCAATGTCGCTCGGCTCTAGGTCCATACCGGCGGCGTTGGTGCAGCGGACAAAGTCGTAGCGGCAGGGGAGTTGCGAATTCTGATCGGCGAACACGACGGCCTTGTTGCTGTAGCCCTTGATGGCGGCGTCGAGCACACACACCGGCACCAGGCTCGTGCCGCCCAAGCGACCCGAAAGAACGATCCCATCGGTGAACATGCCACCCACATCGAAGATACTCCGGTTATGTGACTGGCGCGGCGTAGCCTTGGAGGAGGCCTTCATCTCTATCGCGTACGAGCCGTTGCCGTAGGAGATGCAATCGTCGAAGACGACGCCGTTTGAATAGGCTCCGGACCGGATGCCCTGCCCCTTGCAGTGGTACACATGCGCCCGGCTGATGACATGTGGCGTGCTCGAGGTACACCAGGTGAACAATCCTGTCGCCTTCCCGTTGTGGACGAGGTTGTTCTCGGCTACCCAATTGCCCTCGTCGGACGACGAGGGCCAGTGGTAGCCGGATGCGTTCGAGGTTCCCTCGACGCCCGTCGCCACACAGTTGCGAATGACGTTCTTAGGAGAGACAAGGCTTGATCCCCTAGCAAGCTTGAATCCCGCAAGGCTGTACTTGTTGGAGTTGTTCTGGAGAACCTTGGCGGCGACGCAGCGGTCGTACACCGTGTCGTCGGTGACCGTCCCCTCGTCCCACCAGAAGGTGTCCTCCATGCAGGAAAAGGCGATGCAGTCGCGGAACGTAATCCCGTTGGACATATGGGGCACGAAGGCGTGAGCGCCGGCGTCCCGGATCACGACGCCGTCCACGGTAGAGCCCCTGGAGCCGTCCATGCAGTGATGGAAGTGAAGCGCCCACCGACCGACGATCTTCTCATCCTCACGCCGGTTGGCCGGCTTGCGTGGCCCCATGTAGCGCTGTTCGAGTTGGGAGACGGTCTGCGGCCGCGTCGACCGCACGAAGACATGCGTGCGATGCGTCGCGTCCTGGCCGACGAGGCGAGCATTGCGCGTGAGGTTTAGCACCTCCGCTGTGTAGGTGGTGCCCGGAGCGATGGTCACGGCGGGATGGTCGTACTCAAGCGGAGGACTCAATGAAATGCTGTTGTCCTTGATCGAAGTGATCACCGCGGTATCGAATCGCTCCCAGTGACTCTTCGCCGAAGGTGGCGATGTCGGCGTGATACAGATCTCGTCTCCCACCTTCCAACCTGTGGGCGGGTCGACGAGGGTGACCTGGGTTGACTTCGCCCTGAGCTCTCCGGACGCGCGCGTCCATGCGCGCTTGAAAGAACCTGCGACATCCAGCTTCCCATCGTCCATCACCCAGACTCCGGGGTCCGTCTTGAGAATGGGGTCGAGGGGGCCGGTTGGTCCCATGCCGCCACCCATGACCCCGGTTTCGTTCACACCGAGAATCTCGATCGTGTGGGTCACGTCGGGAGTGGCAGGCCGCATCTCGAGCGTTCCGTAGACGAGGAGGCTGCTGGCGTTCAGGCTGAGCTTGGTGGTGGCCTCCGGGTCGAAGCGAAGCTTCTTGCCGGCGGGGACGATCAGGGTCTCGTTGAGGACGTTGGACGAGCCGCTCATGAAGATGACTTCGCCGCTGTCGAGGAGGCCCGCTCGCGCCGACGGCCCCAGTCTCAGCTGCGTGGCGGCTGTGGTGGCGACTCCGGCGGCCAACCCCGTCAAGAAGGTGCGTCGATCTAAGGCGAAATTCGTGCTCATGATGCAACTCCTCGGGGATCCAGGCTTCGTACAGCCGCTCGCATTGCTTGTCGGTATCGTCCTTTCTGCCGAAAAGCTTGAGCGGCCCTCAGCCGGAGGTGAGGCGGGCCGGCAATAGCGGTTAAGGGAGGTGTGAGACCGGTCACGGCGCGATGATGTCCCGACGTCGTGACCTGCTAGGATGACCGTCGCTCGCTAGACGTGTTCCCGGCGGGCGCCACCAAAAAATAGAAGGGACTCTGAACACGCGCATGGCTCTGCTCAACGAACAAAAGAACGAGATCATCTCGACCCACGCTCGCGGCGAGGGCGACACCGGATCACCAGAGGTACAGATCGCCTTGCTCTCGACCCGCATCTCTGAGCTCACCGAGCATCTCAAGACGCACCCCAAGGACCACCACTCCCGCCGCGGCCTGCTCCGAATGGTGGGCCGTCGCCGGCGTCTCCTCGGCTATCTCCAGCGCGAGGACATCGAGCGCTACAGAGCCATCATCAGCAAGCTCGGACTACGCCGATAAAAAGTCGAGCCAGAGGGAAGGAGAACGCCGGCAAGACTCCCTAGCAATAAGAAGAGGAGAGGGCCGGCTTTCAGGCACTCATCCGAGCGCCTCGCCCGGTCGGTTCTCAGTCGCAAGCCCATCCGTCGCGCAGAAACACCAAGCAGCCACGACAGATGGACTTCCCACTGACAATCGGCCAATGGCTGGCACCTCTCCTGGAGTTCGACGGCGGGCAACACGCTCGCCACCACTAGTTCACAGCGATCGTCGAAACGATTGCTCAGAAAGATCAGGAGGGTTATCCGCATGCAGCCGGACCCGAAATTCGTAGAAAGAAAGATCGGCGGAAAGCTATTCCGCCTCGAAACAGGACGCCTCGCAGGCCAGGCCTCGGGCGCGGTGATGGGACAGGTCGGCGAAACGACCATCCTGGCCACCGCCACCACCTCGTCACCTCGCGGTGACGGTGACTTCTTCCCGCTCACGGTCGACATCGAAGAAAAGATGTACGCCGCGGGCAAGATCCCCGGCGGGTTCTTCCGCCGCGAGGGTCGCGCGGGCGAGAAGGCGACCTTGCTCGCCCGCCTCATCGACCGTCCGCTCCGCCCGGCCTTTCCCGACGGTTTCCGTCACGAGGTACACATCGTCGTTACCACGCTGTCGGTTGACAACTCGAATCCCATGGACATTCTCAGCCTCAACGCCGCGTCGGCCGCGCTGGCGATCTCCGACGCTCCCTTCCAGGGCCCCATCGGCGCCGTGCGCGTTAGCCACATCGACGGCCAATGGGTTCCTCACCCGACCCACGAGGAGGAGGAAGAGGCGACGATCGAACTCGTCATCGCCGGGCGGATGAACCCGACCTCCGGCGAGGTCGACATCATGATGATCGAGGCGGGTGGCTCCGAGCACATGTTCGATCTCATCGAGGCCGGGGCAACGGCGCCGAACGAGGAGATTCTTGCCGACGGCATCGAGGCGGCAAAGCCCTACATCGCCGAGATCATCGACCTGCAGAACGAATTGGTGAACGTCGCCGGCAAGCACAAGGGCGCCATCGACGGCGACAAGCCCGACTTCCCGCTGTTCGTCGACTACACCGACGAGATCATGGAGCAAGTGCGCGCCGAGGGCGAGGCCGCGCTGAGCGAGGCACTTGCCATCCAGGTCAAGTCCCACCGGCGCAAGCGCCTTGCCGAGGTGACCGAAGACCTGATTTCGAAGCTCGCCGACGAGTCCGATGACGTCCGCGAGAAGATGGTCGCCAACGCGGTGCGCTCGCTGGCTAAGAAGATTCAGCGCAAGCGCATCATCGAGGAGAACGTTCGCCTCGACGGCCGCCGCACGGACGAGGTCCGTCCCATCTGGGCGCAGACCAGCGTCATCCCCAGGGTCCACGGCAGCGGGTTGTTCACGCGCGGCGAGACGCAGGCGCTCACCATCACCACGCTGGGCATGGGCCGTATGGAGCAG
The DNA here is from genome assembly GCA_050693975.1 of Actinomycetota bacterium. Taxonomy (GTDB): domain Bacteria; phylum Actinomycetota; class CADDZG01; order CADDZG01; family WHSQ01; genus WHSV01. The sequence goes on along the minus strand of JBOGWV010000235.1, from coordinate 299 downwards.
ATGGTCGACGACCTCAGCCTCCAGGAGACCAAGCGCTACATGCACAACTACAACTTCCCGCCGTATTCGACCGGAGAGGCCGGGTTCATGCGGGGGCCGAAGCGCCGCGAGATCGGTCACGGCGCGCTGGCCGAGAAGGCGATCTTGCCGGTCATCCCCGCTCGCGAGGACTTTCCCTACGCCATCAGAGTGGTCAGCGAGATCATGTCGTCCAACGGCTCGACTTCGATGGCCAGCGTCTGTGGCTCATCGCTGTCGTTGATGGACGCCGGTGTTCCGGTGCGCGGCGGCAAGCACGT
>JBOGWV010000234.1:0-3450 GCA_050693975.1 Actinomycetota bacterium | reverse complement strand
CTCCTTGTCACTCTGTGGCTTCCATTGCATTGCCGAGCACACACTCGACCTGGAGTTATTGGCTCACACTGTTTCCATTTGGAACACCATGGCTACCCCCATCGCACCCCTGATAAGGGTGAGGTCGGTGGTTCAAATCCATCTGGGCCTACAGAACGCTTCCCCTGGTCAGGGCGGCTTTCATTCCGGCGAGCACCGCCTCGAGGCGCGCCCGGGATACCCTCGAACTCAAGAAAACTCAAAGGCGTTTTCCTGGTCCTGAGGCTGCTGGGCCACTCCGGAGGGCCGCAGGACTTGGTCGTAGAGCCTGTTCAATCTCGCTCCGAGCTCATCCTTCTCGGCTCATATCGCATCGCCACCGCCCCCGAGCCGAAATCCAGCCGGCTCACGAGCTTCAAGTCGACTCGCTTCGATAGCCCTGCCAACAACGTCGGCCCATGGCCCGCTAGCGTGGGGTGCACCACGAACTCGTACTCATCGATCAATCCCATCTCCGCCAACGCCAGGGGGAGCTTCACGCCTGCCACGAACAGTCCCTTACCCGACTCCCGCTTGAGCTGCTGAACAGCCTTTCCCAGATCACCGCGGACGAGCTCCGCTTTCCAATCGACCCGCTCCAGGGTGCTCGACACGACGTACTTCTTTGCCGCGTCGATCGTTCGGGCGAAGGGTTCCATCCAATCAGGCCTCGCTCCCGGCCGCGCCGGCAGCCGCCACGCTGCCTCCATCATTTCGTAGGTCACCCGGCCAAAGAGGAGGGCATCGGCGTGCGCGATGTTCTCAGCCGCGTGACGATGCAAGTCTTCGTCCGGCCAAAATGCACGATGATCGCAGCACCCGTCCAATGTGACGTTGATGGAATACCGAAGGGGTCGCATTTCGCAAAGAGTACCGGGTGCGCAAGCTCTGGAGCTTACTTCAGCTCGTAGTGGAGAGAACCTGGCGCAGGGTAGCCGCGAACGCATCCGGATCGCCCTTCTGGCCGAACTCGCCACCGAGGAAACCGCCGTGGTGGCTGGGAAAGGTGACGGCTTCCGTCAGGAGTCCCTCGGCCACGGCCACCGCGGCGCGATGGGTCATCCCACCCTCCGATTCAGCTCCAGCTCCGACGACGATCCGGGTCGACGCGGCGCGCAAGGCCTCGAAGTCGGGCTCGTAATGCGTCACCGCCACGATGTGCTGGCCGAGCATCGGATCGTCGCGGCCTCCGTCGTCCTCAGTCGGCAACCCGAAGTGCGCGGGGTTGGGAGGTGGCTGGTCGACGTAGTCGGTTGGAATCGGGCCCTTCAAGCTGATGAGTGCGATGAACTTCGCCATCCCGGGTCCGAGGCCGTGGCGCTCGTAGGTCTCGTGGATGTCCGCGACCGCCGCAAGCATCTGCTCGCGATCCGGCAGAACCTGCGCTAAGGGCGGTTCGTGAGCCACGAGCGTCCGCACCTGTTCCGGATGCCGAGCCACCAGCGCGAGCGCGTTGACCGCCCCACCGCTGCTGGCGAAGATGTCCACCGGCCCGGCTCCCAGCGCAGAAATCACGCGGTGCAGGTCCTGCGCGTGCTCGTCCGGCGTGGCCCATGTTGCGCCGTCGATTCGCTCGCTGCGCCCGACCCCCCGCGGGTCGTAGGTCACTACCGTTCGGTCGCTGAAGTGCCCGGCCAGGGTGTTGAACCCGATCGCCTCCATCGGCGACGCGATCATCAGCAGCACCGGCGCGGTGCTCTCGGTCTCAGCGTCCCGTACGTCGTAGCGCAGAGTGGCACCGGGCACATCCAGAGTGTGAGTCTTCGTTTCGGTCATGACGCCCTCCCTGCGGGTGTTCTTGATGTCTACTCCTTCGACTCATCGAGGCGGTAAGACTCATCGGTTCGTCGCCCTGGCGGTGACTATCGCGACGGTCCTGATCACAACCGCGCACCAGTTGGCCGACTCCAGAGTTCGCCCCGGACACGGGGCGGGACGCTGCCTGTATGCACTCACGACCGCGTTCGGCCTGCCACTGAAGCTCGCGTTGCGTCCTCGCTCAGTGACGAGCGGCGACGATCCAGGCGCGGGAGTCGAACCAGACACCGTCTTCTCTGGCGCGCGTCGAGAGCATCTCGCGCAGCCGCTCGAGCGCGCGCGCCGCAGAGGCTTGATCCAGGCGTTTCAAGGCATCGCTCGTGCTCGCGAAGCCGCAAACCCAGGCGAGTGCAGCCGTTATGTCCCCGCCGTAGTAGACGGGCTCACGCACATCGGAAAACGTGACATTGGTGAAACCGGCCGCGTCCAGGATCCCCTCCACGGTCGTTTGGTCAGCCAGCGAGAACGTTCCGCTTGCCTCAGGAGCGAGGGCCGCCCCCTCGCGCCCGCGGAGGGCTCGCTCGATCGACACAGACCACTCGTTCACCTCGTGGCGCTGCCAGACCATCATCATCAGGCGCCCGGCTGGGCGCAAGGCCCGCCCGATGTTGGCAAACGCGGCGATGGGGTCGTCGAAGAACATTGTGCCGAACCTGCTGAAGGCGAGATCGAAATGCCCCGACAGAAAATGGTGGACCTGCGCATCGCCCTGGTTGAAGGTGACGTTGGGGAGCCGCTCCACTCGGGCGAGCTCGCTGGCGCGCTCAATGGCGGACGCGGAGATGTCGACCCCGAGCGCACTCCCTGCCGGCGCCATCCGGCCGGCATCACGGGTCGTCTGCCCGGTCCCACATCCGATATCGAGGACATGCTCATGGCGCTGGATTCGACAGGCGCCGCGCAGCACCTCGTCGAGCAGCCGCAGCTCGTCGTCGTAGTTGGTTGCGCGGGGACGGTGTTGGCTTGAAGCACCGTCTCGCACCGAAGCCCCGTCAAGATGATCGGGGTCCCCTGGTTGTTGGTAGTCCTCGTCTGTCACGGATGGCCACCCCGTCCTCTCGGCACCAGATCAGGTTGGTTCCATGCATGGCACTGCTGCTGCGCTCATGTTCTCGGCCATGGCGTCAGCGGGTCGCGCTCGTCGGGAACTCGTCTGAATCCATTGACAGCCGTCACGGGCAGATGGCAGGTTTGGCCCCCGGGAAATCCATCCAGCCTTGGGGGGAATCATGAAGCGACTTTCCGTATCTCTTTTCGCCATACTCGCGCTAGTCGGTGGGCTGCTCGCCGGCACTCCGGCCAGCGCCGCACCCAAGTCAGACAGGCTCGACGTCTACGTCGGTGATCTGACTACGGGCCAGCTGAGCGAGCTGATTGAGCTCGGCGTCGACCGCCACGACCTCGAGATTGCCCGCATCCCCGGAGAACGCGGCGCGAAAGGCGAGCTCCGAGTAGAGGCGATCATCAGTGGCGCTCAGGCCAGACATCTGGCCACGCAGGGCGTCACCATGAAACCGAAGAAGGTCGACGGCCAGACGGTCGCGCAGCGCGCCACGCTCGCAGCCGCCGAAGGCTACGAGGTGTTCAACACCTACGGCGGCGCGACCGGCATCA
>JBOGWV010000233.1:0-2796 GCA_050693975.1 Actinomycetota bacterium | reverse complement strand
CTCTTCGACTTGCTCGGCACCGTCTCCTGACGCTCTCGTCCGAACAGGAGGATGTCAGAGACCGCCTTACGAATGGAGGTGGGGTTGATGCCGTTGGCCTCGTTGTAGGCGAGCTGGATCATGCGACGCCGCTGGGTTTCATCGATCGCCCGCCGCATCGAATCGGTGACCTCGTCGGCGTACATGATGACCGCGCCTTCGACATTGCGGGCGGCTCGTCCGATGGTCTGGATGAGCGAGGTCTGGCTGCGCAGGTAGCCCTCTTTGTCGGCGTCGAGAATCGCGACCAGCGACACCTCTGGCAGATCGAGGCCCTCGCGGAGCAGGTTGATGCCGACGAGCACGTCGAACTCCCCCAGCCGAAGGTCCCTGAGTATCTCGATGCGCTCCACGGTATCGATGTCCGCGTGCAGGTAGCGAACCCTGATGCCGGACTCGAGCAGGTAGTCGGTCAGATCCTCGGCCATCTTCTTGGTCAGCGTGGTGACCAGCACGCGCTCGGTTGCTTCGGTCCGCTTGCGGATCTCCTCCATGAGGTCGTCGATCTGCCCCTTGGTGGGACGGATCTGAACCTCGGGGTCGACCAGCCCTGTGGGGCGGACGATCTGTTCGACGAAGCGACCGCTCATCCGGCGTTCGAAGGGCCCGGGAGTCGCGCTCATGAACACGACCTGGTTCACCTCGTCCAGGAACTCGTCGAAGCGCAAAGGGCGGTTGTCGAGCGCGCTGGGGAGCCGGAAGCCGTGTTCGACCAGGGTCTCCTTACGCGACTTGTCGCCCTCGTACATGCCGTTGAGCTGCGGAACCCCGACGTGGCTCTCGTCGAGCACCACCAGGAAGTTATCGGGAAAGTAGTCGAGGAGCGTGTTGGGCCTGCTGCCGGCCGCCCGGTCCTCGATGTGACGGGAGTAGTTCTCGATCCCGTTGCAGAAGCCGACCTCGCGCAGCATCTCGAGGTCGTATTCCGTGCGCATTCTGAGACGCTGCGCCTCGAGCAACTTGTTCTCGCCTGTTAGCAACTGCAGTTGCTCCTGGAGCTCGATCTCGATTGTGGTGATCGCCTTCGACAGACGTGCCTGCGAGGCGACGTAGTGCGAGGCGGGATAGACCTCGTAGTGTCCGAGCTCGGAGATGATCTCGCCGGTCACCGTATTGAGCATTACGATCCGGTCGACCTCGTCGCCGAAGAGCTCGACGCGGACGGCCTTCTCTTCGTAGGCGGGAAAGATCTCGATGGTGTCGCCGCGTACCCGGAACTTGCCGCGCACGAAGTTGACGTCGTTGCGCTCGTATTGGATGTCGACGAGCCTGTCGATGATGAAGTCCCTGTCCGCCGTGCCGCCACGGGCGAGGCTGACCGTCTGGTTCAGATACTCCTCGGGCGAGCCAAGCCCGAAGATGCACGACACGCTCGCTACGATGAGGACGTCGTTGCGCTGCAGCAGCGCACTAGTCGCGGCGTGACGGAGCCGCTCGATCTCGTCGTTCACCGACGAGTCCTTCTCGATGTAGGTGTCGCTCGACGGAACGTAGGCCTCAGGCTGGTAGTAGTCGTAATAGCTGACGAAGTACTCGACCGCGTTGTTCGGGAAGAACTGCTTGAACTCGTTGCAGAGTTGCGCCGCCAGAGATTTGTTGGGGGCTATGACCAGCGTGGGCTTCTGGATGGTCTCCAGCGCCCAAGCCACGGTGGCGGTCTTGCCGGTACCCGTCGCCCCCAGCAGGGTCGAGAAGCGCTCGCCCGACTGGACGCGCTCAGTCAGCCCCGCGATCGCGGTGGGCTGATCCCCGGCGGGGGCAAAGTCGGCTTCGACCTTGAAGGGAGGCATCTCACAAGAGTGTAACTACCGATCCCCGGCTAGATCAGGGACGCGTGGAAGGCCTCGCGCGTCGCCTCGACGTGGGCCCACATCAGCTCGCCGGCCTCATCTGGGGCCTTGCGCTCGATGGCGTCGACGATCTGGCCGTGCTCCCCCCACGAGGCCTGGCCGCGCGCCTCAACCACGGGCCCGAAGTACCAGCGGATGCGTTTGTCGAGGCGGCCGACCATGCCTGCGAGCACGCTGTTGTCGGCAACGCGGGTGAGCATTCGATGAAAGGTCGTATTCGCGGCCACCACAGCCGACGGAGCCCCGTCGGCCAACGCCTCTCTCCCCTCCTCGAGAGCTTCACGAAGCGCGTCGACGTCGTCATGGGAACGGTTGGCGGCAGCCCGTTGAGCGGCCTCGACCTCCAGGGCCCGTCGTACGGCAAAGACCTCGTCCACCTCGCGCACCGTGGGTTCGTGAACGAATGCTCCCTGGCGCGGCCTCAGGTCCACCCATCCCTCGCGCTGAAGCAATTGGAGGGCCTCCCGGACCGGGTTGCGGCTGGTCCCGAACTCCGCCGCGAGCTCGAGCTCCGAGAGGTGCTCGCCCGGACGCAGGGTTCGTTCGACGATGAGGTCCTCGAGCGTGTCGTAGACGCGAAGGCGGAGCGGGGGCCCGGTTTCGAGACTCCCTATGCGCCCCTTCACCGACGAGCGAGGGCTCCTAGCCGTGGCCGATCACACCCCTTCTGTTTCCTCGACCAGCTTCGGTGCCTCTCCGCTCGGGCCCACTAGATGACAGGCCACCTCATGACCTCCTCCGACGTCGCGCAGCACCGGTTCCTCGACCTTGTTGCGTTCCTCGACGATCGGGCAGCGCGTGTGAAACGAGCATCCCGACGGCGGGTTCATCGGGCTGGGGATATCGCCCTGGAGCACGACCCGCCTGCGGGATCGCTGCACCTCGGGATCGGGAACCGGCACCGCCG
>JBOGWV010000232.1:0-5443 GCA_050693975.1 Actinomycetota bacterium | reverse complement strand
ATCTGCGCGCCGACCGCTGGTACAAGGTCGGTCGAACCCTGCTCTACGGGCGGCTCGAGGACGAGTCATCGTTCAACACCGTGCGCCGGCTCGTCCAGTACGAGGACTACCTCCTGCGCGTGATGGGTGCGGCGGGCATCAACACGCCGCGTCCCTACGGCTTCGTGGTGATCACGCCCGAGCGCGAGTACCTCATCGTTACGGACTTCGTCGACGGCGGCAAGGAGATCCTCGAGGCCGAGGTGACCGACGCAATCATCGACAATGCCATGCACATCGTGCGGCAGCTATGGGACGCCGGCGTGGCCCATCGCGACATCAAGCCATCGAACCTGTTGGTTAGGGGCGACGAGGTTCACCTCATCGACGTTGCCTTCGGTGAGGTGCGTCCGTCGGCGTGGCGTCAGGCCGTCGATCTCGCCAACATGATGTTGGTACTGGGTCTCAGGAGTGACTCGGAAAGGGTTTACCGAATCGCGCTTCGCTATTTCACGCCCGAGGACATCTCAGAAGCATTCGCGGCTACCCACGGCGTGACGATGCCTTCGCAGTCGCGCAGCATGCTCAGGAAAGACCGGCGCAGCCTGCTCGCAGAGTTCCGAAAGCTCGCACCTCCACACGCGCGCATCTCGATCCAGCGTTGGAGCGCCCGGCGAGTGGGCCTAATGTTCGCCTGCCTCTTGGGGGCACTACTCGTGCTGGTCTTCACTCTCGGCAACCTCCGGGGCGCGCTGCTCGTCGGCGACCCGGCCGCCAGCCAGGCGGCCCTGTCCGCAATCGCCAGGCCCCCAGAATGCGGGGTAGTCGAGGACCCGTTGATCCTCGTGTCGCAGTCGGTACCGACCGCGTCTCAGGTGCCGTGTCTCGAGGCGCTGCCGCTCGGATGGGGCTTCGGGGCGGTCAACGTCGACGACACCTCGAGTCGCTTCTTTCTCTACTACGACCGGCTGGGAGCCGACCAGATACGCGCGACCTTCAAAGAAAGCTGTGACGTCTCCGAGGCAACCCCCGTTCCCTCGGTCGTGTCCATCGACGGCGTCGAGCAAGTCGAGCGCGTGCGTTCGTATGCGAACCGCTACGTCGGCAGCCGCTTCTACACCTTCGAGGGTGGTTGTCTCGAGATGGAGTTCGATTTCAGAGGAAGCGGAAGAACGGCGCTCGCGGCCGACGCGTGGGGCTCATTCGGTCTCGTCCCCCGCTCCGAGGTAAACGAGGAAATCAAGTCGTTTCTCCGGGCTGACTGAAACGCTAGAAGAGCACGCGCGCCAGCGAGCGGCGTGCACTCGTGGCGCGTGGATCGTCGGCGGATAGCCCATCGAGCAGGCTCAGGAGGTGAGTGCGGGCTCGCTCGCGCTCGTCACCGGTCGAGTCGCGCACCGCTTCGATCAACAGCTCCACCGCGGCTTCGAAGTCACCGCGCACCGCGAGAAGATCGGCCAGCTCCACGATCGCATCGACATCTCTGGGATCCTTCGCCACGCGGGCTCTGAGCTCGCTCTCGTCGCCTCCGGCGCGGAGCTGTAGTTCGACCCGGCTAAGCGCGGCGCGAGCCTCGGTGTTCGCCGGCTCCTGCACCAGCGCGGCCCGGTACCGCTCCGCCGCCGCGTCCAGGTCCCCGCGCACCTCCGCGTCCATTCCCTCGCCGACGAGCAGCTCGCCTGGGCTGGGCCCGAGCTGGCTGAGCCACTCACGCACCTGCGCCTCGGGAAGGGCGCCGGTGAACTCGGCGACGATCTTGCCGTCCTTTATCGCCTTGACCGCCGGTATCCCTTGAATGCCGAGAGCCTGCGAGATCTGCTGGTTTGCGTCGACGTCGACCTTCGCAAGTGTCCAGGCCCCGTTGGCCTCGGCCGCCAGCTTCTCTAGCACGGGTCCGAGCGCTCGACACGGACCGCACCATTCCGCCCAGAAGTCGACCACCACGGGGGCCTGATAGCTGCGTTCGACGACCTCGGTCTGAAATGTCTGTTCGGAGACTTCCATGGTTGCATTCATATCCTGCTCAACGCCATCGAGCCGGCCTGGCTTCCCGCGTCTACTCGACGAGCCGGCCGGTTACGTCGAGGTCGGCGGCTGGCTTTGCCCATTCGGCAAGCGAGTCGGGGACCGCCGGAACCTGCTCGGCCGACAGCTTGAGCTCACAGTCCTTGGTCAGCTCGAACTGAAGATTGAGGTTCAGGGACTCGTCGATCTCCGGATAGTCCGAGCGGTTGTGACAGCCGCGTGTCTCGCGCCGCTCGAGGGCTCCGACCAATGTCGCCCTCCCTGTGGTCAGCGCGGCCCGAAGGTCGAGCACGTGGGTGAGGTCGACGTAGCCCTCGCTCGATGGCCTCACATCGACCTCGCCGAGCACCGCCTCGACCTCGTCCAGCTTCGCGAGGCCCCGGTTGAGTTCGCCTTCGTTGCGCACCACGCCGCAGTGCTCCCACATGGCGTTGCGAAGCGCGCGCTGTAGCGGTCGGGCGAACTCGCCTCCCGGCTTGATGAACGAATCCAACTCCTCGGCCGCGGCCGCTATAGCCGAGCGAGAGCGAAGCTGCACGTCGCGGTCCTGCGACAACCTCGCCGCGTCCTCGCCCGCTCGCCGTCCGAACACGATCGTCTCCGCCAGTGAGTTGCCACCGAGGCGGTTGGCACCGTGCAGCCCCGCGGTGACCTCGCCGGCGGCATAGAGACCATCGACATCGGTCGCGTGCGTCTCGGGATCAACCACGATGCCGCCCATCGAGTAGTGCGCGGTGGGCGCGACCTCCATGGGCTCGCGGGATATGTCGAGCATCTGGTACTCGATGAACTGGCGGTACATGCGCGGAATCTTGTCGAGTATGGCGTCCTTGCCGATGTGGGTGACGTCGAGGAACACTCCTCCGTTGGGTCCGCCGCGGCCCTCGAGGATCTCGGTGTAGTTGGCGAGAGCGACGCGATCGCGCGTCGACAGCTCGAGTCGCTGCGGATCGTAGCGTTCCATGAAGCGCTCGCCCGCCGAGTTGTAGAGGCGTCCCCCTTCGCCGCGCACGGCTTCCGTCACGAGCGTCCCCGCGACTTCCTCGGGAGTGATCATGCCCGTCGGATGAAACTGGACGAGCTCCACGTCGGCCAGCCTGCATCCGGCTCGAAGCGCCAGGTACATGCCGTCCCCGTTGTTCTCGTCACGCCGGGAAGAGCTGCGGCGCCAGATGCGAGTGTGCCCGCCGGCGGCAAGCACGACGGCATCCGCCAGGAAGACGGTCCGATCGCCGGTGCTCACGTCGAACGCGTAGGCGCCGAAGCAGGTTCCGTCGTCGACCAGCAGACTCGAGACGTACTGACCGTCCACGACGTCGATGCCGAGAGCCTTGACCCTGGCTCCCAGCGTCTTGATCATGGCTCGCCCCGTGTAGTCGCCGGCGTAACACGTACGCCGGTAGGTGTGGGCGCCGAAGTACCGCTGGTCGATCCGGCCGTCCGGAGTGCGTGCGAACTCACAGCCCCAATCGTCGAGCTCCCGAACCGCCCTGGGAGCCTCGCGCGCCATCAGCTCGACGACGCGGGGGTCGCTCAGGAAATAGCCCTCTCGCAGCGTGTCGGCGAAGTGCTGCTCCCAAGAGTCCTCGGGGTCACGCGTGCCGAGCACCGCGTTGATGCCACCGGCGGCGAGCACCGAGTGAGCGTCCTTGCGGGCCCGCTTGCCGATAACGGTGACCTCGCAGCCCGCAGTGTGGGCGGCGATCGCGGCCCTGAGCCCCGCCGCGCCGGTGCCGATCACCAACACGTTCGACACCGAAGTGCGAGCTTTCACTCCTCCTGCTGTACCCATGACACAAGTATGCGCCCATCCGGGGCTTAAGGCCAGGCAGAAAGCCTCAGGGTTGGCTGTATCTCGGGTACAAAGCATCCCCGCCGGGCTCGGTCGTTCTTAGGTTGAAAAGCGCGCTGGAGCGGGAGCTCCCGCGCTCAAAACGCGCGCGAGGCCAGCTCGTCGCACTTGGCGCGGATCGCCTCGGCCGCCTCGGCCAGCTTCGTGGCCTCGTCGTCGTTGAGCTCGAGCTCGACGATCTCGACGACCCCGCCCCTACCGAGCTTGGCAGGGACGCCGAGGTAGACGTCTTTGATCCCGTATTCACCGGTCGTCCACGCGCAGGTCGGGTGCACGCCGCCGTCGTCGGCCATGATCGATTTCACCATCGCGGTGGCGGACGAAGACGGAGCGTAGTAGGCGCTCCCCTTCTTGAGATAGCCGACGATCTCCGCGCCGCCATCCTTGGTGCGCTGGAAGAGCTCCTCGAGTGCGCCCCCGTCGACGAACTCGGGAAGCGGCTTACCCTGCACAGTCGCGTGCCGGGGCATCGCCACCATCTGGTCGCCGTGGCTTCCAAGCGTCATGGCGTCTACCTCGTACGGACTCACCTCGAGCTTCTCAGCGATGAAGTAGCGGAGGCGGCTCGAGTCCAGCACGCCGGCCATGCCCATCACCCGCTCCTTGGGAAACTCCGAGACCATCGCGGTGAGGTAGGTCATCTCGTCGAGAGGATTGGACACGACGACGAGGATGGTGTCGGGGCTGTGCTCGGCCAGAGACTTGGTCACCCCGCCGACGATCTCGGCGTTCTTGTCGAGCAGGTCCATGCGACTCATGCCCGGCTTGCGCGGCAGGCCGGCCGTGATCACGCAGACGTCGGAGCCCGCGGTAGCGGCGTAGTCGTTGGTGCCGGTGACATGCGCGTCGAACTGCTCGACCGGGGCGCTCTGGTTGATGTCGAGCGCGAGCCCCTGGGGCAGACCCTCGACGATGTCGATCATCACGACCTCTTCGGCGAGGTCCTTTTCGGCGATGCGGCGCGCGGTGTTGGAGCCGACGTTGCCGGCCCCCACCACGGTCACCTTGGTGCCGGATCCTTTGCTGTGATGCACCTCGCTAATTCCTCATCTGCTCTGGTTCATGTGATTGATGATGGCGTCGGCCACCTCGGAGGTTCCCACCGCGGAGGGATCGTCGCGGCTCGGCTTCATGTCGTAGGTCACGTCCTTGCCCTCGCCGATGACCGCGGCGATGGCGGACTCGAGCCGGTCGCCGGCCTCCATCTCCTCGAGATGCCTGAGCATGAGCACGCCCGAGAGCATCATCGCCATCGGGTTGACCTTGTTCAGACCCGCGTACTTGGGGGCGGAACCGTGAGTCGGCTCGAACACCGCGACCTCGTCGCCGATGTTGCCTCCCGGAGCGAGCCCGAGACCGCCGATGAGACCGGCCCCCAGATCGCTCACGATGTCGCCGTAGAGGTTCGGCAGAACGAGCACGTCGTAGAGCTCGGGCTTCTGCACCAGCTGCATGCACATGTTGTCGACGATCCGGTCCTCGAACTCGATGTCGGGATACTCCTGCGCGACCTCACGCGCGACGCGGAGGAACAGCCCGTCGGCGAACTTCATGATGTTGGACTTGTGGACCGCGGTGACCTTGCGC
>JBOGWV010000231.1:0-2058 GCA_050693975.1 Actinomycetota bacterium | reverse complement strand
ATGGCGACGCTCGAGAGGGGCGGGAACGCGTTCGACGCCGCGGTGGCGGCCGGACTGACGCTGCAGGTGGTGGAACCACACCTCAACGGTCCCGGGGGAGAGGCGCCGATCCTCCTCTACGACGCGAAGGGGGAGCGAGTCGAGGTCATCTGCGGCCAGGGCCCGTCGCCGGCCAAGTTGTCGATCGAGCACTTCGAGGGACTCGGCCTGGAAGCCATCCCGGGCACCGGCCCGCTGGCCGCCTGCGTACCGGGCGCTTTCGGGGCATGGATGCTGATGCTGCGGGATCACGGGAGCTTGCGGCTGGCGGACGTGATGTCCTACGCGCTCCACTACGCCGAACACGGCTACCCCCTGGTTGACCGGATCTCCTCGACGATCCAGGGCGTCGAAACGCTGTTCAGAGAGGAATGGACGAGCTCGGCAGAGATTTACCTGACCTCGGGTGGTGCTCCCGCCCCCGGGACGCGATGGCGCAACCCGTCCCTGGCCCGCATGTATCACCGGGTGCTCTCGGAGGCCGAGGCCGCCGGTGACGACCGCGACGAGCAGATCGAAGCGGCGCGCCGGGTCTTCTACGAGGGTTTCGTGGCCGAGGCGATCGTGGAGTTCATGGGCATCGAGGTCATGGACTCTTCCGGCGAACGTCACACGGGGGTCATGGACGAGCGCGACCTCGCCGGCTTTCGGGCGGCGGTCGAGGAACCGCTATGGCTCGACTATCAGGACTACCGGGTGTTCAAGACGCAGGCGTGGAGCCAGGGTCCTGTGTTTCTGCAGCAGCTGAGTCTGCTGGCGGGCTTCGATCTCGCCTCGATGGGGCACAACCGTGCGGACTACATCCATACGATCGTCGAATGCGCCAAGCTCGCGTATGCGTATCGCGAGGCCTACTATGGCGACGTAACCGACGTCCCGATGAAGCAGTTGCTAGATGCAAGCTACGCGGAGGAGCGGCGGGCTCTCGTGGGCGAAGTCGCGTCGCGTGAGCTTCGCCCCGGGGCGATCAACGGTCAGCCCGCGCGCCTGCCGGTTCCGCTCGTTGTCGAGGGCGAACATGCGGGCGTGGGCGAGCCCACGGTGGCACCCAACGGGCTCACAAGGGGCGACACCTGCCACGTCGACGTGGTCGACAGGCACGGCAACATGGTCTCCGCAACTCCGAGCGGGGGATGGCTCCAGAGCAACCCCGTGATACCCGAGCTCGGCTTCCCACTCGGGACGAGGGCCCAGATGTTCTGGCTGGAACCTGGACTCCCGAACTCGCTGCGCGGCGCCAAACGCCCGCGCACGACGCTGACCCCCAGCCTCGCCCTCAAGAGAGGCGAGCCGTATCTCGCCTTCGGCACACCCGGCGGCGACTCGCAAGATCAGTGGACGCTGAACTTTTTCCTCAACCACGCCCATTTCGATCTCGATCTCCAGGCGGCCATCGACGCGCCGACCTGGCACACGACTCATTTCCCGAGCTCGTTCTATCCACGCGAGGCGCACCCGGGGCAAGTGTTGGTCGAGGGACGCATCGACGATTCGGTGATCTCGGAGCTGCGACGGCGAGGCCACGAGGTGCTCGTGGGAGACGACTGGTCGCTCGGAAGGGTGAGCGCGGCAGGCATCGACGACGACACCGGCCTGCTCAAGGCGGCGGCGAACCCACGGGGAATGCAGGGCTACGCGGTGGGCCGATAGGCAGAAGCCCGATGATGTTTATCGGGCGGGAGAATAGGCTTGAGGCGAAGGAGTCGACGGGGAGGTTGCAGTGAACGAGGTGTACTGCCCAGGCTGCCGCTTCAAGCAGCCAAGCGTGCACAAGTTCTGTTACCGGTGCGGACGTGCGCTCCCGATCGATCTCGTCGAGAACGTTCCCAGCAAGCTCGCCCGCTTCTTCGCCGGAGTGAAGATCGATGACGGCGACCCCGAGAACGCCTACCTGCGAGTGTCGTGTTACCGCAAGGAGCAGACGTTTGAGAGCGCCGAGGGTTCCGTGATGATTCCCGGGCGCCACGTGCGTTTCTCCATCTGGGTCAAGGACGAGGCTAAGTGCGTGCTTTCGATTCC
>JBOGWV010000230.1:0-23724 GCA_050693975.1 Actinomycetota bacterium | reverse complement strand
CCCACCACCGAGCGGGCGAGCCTCTGCCTCAGCCGAGCGAGGGCGGAGCCAGGGCGGCCGTGGAGGCTGCGACCAGCGACGTCGAGCCGTTGAACCCGGAGGAGATCGAAGCCATTCGCAAACGTCTGGAGTCGTTGGGCTACCTCTAGCGATCGTCTCGACAATCGCGCCGGGAAGAAGGGGAAGAAAGAAATCACCCCGTAGCTCAACGACGTAGCTAGTAGACTGCGGCCCACATGGGGGAACAAGGGGCCGCCCAAGCGGCAACAAACGGACATCTGGTCGAGCTGAAACAAATCCGGAAGAGCTTTGGAAGCAACCTGGTTCTAGACGGAATCGACCTGACCGTTAGGCGCGGAGAGGCAATCGTCATAGCCGGCCCTTCGGGATCGGGGAAGTCGACGATGCTGCGGTGCGTCAACGCGCTCGAGACGATCGACTCGGGCGAGATCACCTTCGACGGTGATTCCATATCGAAGGCCGGCAAGAGCATCTACAAGCTCCGAGCCGAGATCGGCATGGTGTTCCAGTCCTTCAACCTCTTCCCGCACAAAACGGTGATCGCAAACATCACCCTCGGGCCGATGGAGATCAAGGGGCTCTCGAAGTCGGACGCCAGAGACCGGGCGTTGAAGCTCCTCGAAAGAGTCGGAATCCCCGAGAAGGCCGACGCCTATCCCAACGATCTCTCGGGAGGCCAGCAGCAGCGGGTCGCAATCGCCCGGGCTCTGGCAATGGATCCAAAGTTGATGCTTTTCGACGAGCCCACGTCCGCTCTAGACCCCGAGATGATCCGCGAGGTTCTGGACGTCATGCGGGATCTCGCCAAGGGCGGAATGACCATGTTGGTGGTCACCCACGAGATGGGCTTCGCTCGAGAGGTTTGCGACCAGCTCGTCTTCATCGACGACGGGAAGATAGTCGAGCAGGCCCCGCCTCAGGAGTTCTTCAACAACACCAAGAGCGATCGCGCGCGTGATTTCGTGGACAAGATCATTCACCACTGACGCTACTGGCAAAGGTATGGGCACGCTGCGGCGGCCCAGAAAGGGGGAGGTTCATGCGAGGAAACAAGCGACTATGGGTCGTCGCGCTGATGATGGCGCTGGCGCTGATCGCCGCCGCGTGCGGCGGCGACGATGAAGAAGACGGCACCGATACCGGTGGCGGCGAAGGAGAAGAGACACAAGAGTTCGAGGCGGGCACGCCCATGGCCGATTTCGTCGAGGCGGGCAAGGTCACGATCGGGGTCAAGTACGACGTCCCTCCGTTCGGGTTCGAGAACCCGCAGAGCGGTGAGGTCGAGGGCTTCGACGTAGACCTGGGCAACTACATCGCCGACAAGCTCGGTGTGGAGGCAGAGTTCACCGAAGCGATCTCCGACAACCGAATTCCATTTCTCGTTGACGGAACCGTGGACCTGATCCTGTCGACCATGACCATCACTACCGACCGCGATGCCGAGATCGACTTCAGCAGGCCCTATTACGTCGCCCAGGGTCGAATCCTGGTTCCCGCGGACTCCGACATCGCCGGAATCGACGATCTCGGCGCGGGCACCAAGGTCTGCACCGCGCTCGGCTCGACCTACGAGGGCACGCTCACGGAGCAGGCCCCCGATGCCGAGCTCGACCTGGTCGATTCGTACTCCGAGTGCCTAGAGAAGATCCAGAATGGTTCGGTGGACGCGGTTTCGACGGATGACGTGATCCTCACGGGAATGGTCATCCAGGACGACTCACTCAAGCTCGTGGGCGATCCTCTGACCACCGAGCCGTACGGCGTCGGCATCCCCGACGGCGAGACCGAGCTCGCCGAATTCCTCGACCAGACGATCGAGGAGTCCTTCGAGGACGGCACCTGGGACGAGATGTACGAGGAGTGGGTCGGCCAGTACACCGGCGAAGAGGCTGAGCACCCTCAGGAGCTCACGCTCGACGACGCGTACGAGCTGTTCCCATGCGACGAGACCTGCTAGGAATCCGGCCGGCAGACATCCAGGTGAAAGCCTCGACTTAGATGGATCGGCTGTTCCCGATCATCACCAACAACCTCGACACCTATCTGCCGGGGTTGTTGGTGACATTGCAACTGGTCGGGATCTCCTTTTTGGTCGCGATGGGCGTGGGGACGCTGGTTGCGTCCCTGCGCATCGCGCCAGCCAAACCCCTTAACTGGATTGGGACCTTCTACGTCGAGACCTTTCGGAACATTCCTTTACTCGTGCTGGCGATCATCTTTTCTGCGGGGGTTCGAAGAGGTGGCATCAGCATCGGCGACCTGGCCGCGGCCAGCGCGTCTTTGGGTCTCTACACGGCCGCCTACATCGCCGAGGCCATCCGATCGGGCGTCAGCGCGGTCGGGAAAGGTCAGATCGAGGCGTCGCTCAGCCTCGGCTTCACTTACCGCCAGACGATGCGTCGAGTGATCCTTCCACAGGCGTTCCGGACGGTCATCCCACCGATCGGGAACCTGATCATCGCGATGATCAAGAACTCGGCAATAGTTGCAGGCTCCTTAATCGCCCTCGACGACGTGCTCAAGGCCGCCCGCGTGGTCAACAGCCGCACCTTTGCGACCAACGAGGCCTTCTTCTGGGCCGGAGTCGGCTACCTCTTGCTGACCATTCCCGCTACTATCCTCGTGCGAAGGCTCGAAACCCGCTTCGCCATCAAGAGGTAGCCAGTGGACTATCTCTTCGATCCGTCCAATTGGGAGTGGATCTTCGCAGGACGGAATCTCATGTTCCTGCTCGAACGTTTTCTCAACAACATCATCCTGGCGCTAATCACTATGGCGCTTTCACTCGTAGTCGGACTTGTCGTTGCCTTGCTCCGCATCTCGAAGAACAGAGCTGTGTCGGTTGCGACCTCGATTTGGATCGACGTCTGGCGGAACCTCCCCGTCCTTTTGATCCTGCTGTATTTCGGGCTCGCGCTGCCAGAGAGCGTCAAGGAGTTCTGGGCCGACAACGCCCCGGCTTTTCTCCCGGCGCAGCTGCGAAGCGGCCAGGTCATCGCCAGCATCATCGCTCTGGTGGTTTACAACTCTGCCGTCATTGCCGAGATATTCCGCGCCGGCATCCAGTCGCTGGAGCGCGGTCAGGGCGAGGCCGCTGCGGCTCTGGGTTTGACCTACTGGAAGTCGATGCGAATCGTGATCTTGCCGCAAGGTCTGCGGCGCATGGTCCCGGCCACGGTGTCCCAGCTCATTACGCTGACGAAGGACACCAGCCTGGTCAGCATTCTCGCCATACAGGAGCTCGTTAGTGCGGGTTCGATAGTGAACAACACGAGCGGAAGCCCGTTCGGAGGAACCGGGGTCCCGGCCCCCATTCTTCAGGTGTTCATCGTGGTGGGCGCGATGTTCGTCGTCTTCAATCTCTCGCTGTCGCTGCTATCACGGCGGCTCGAGGTGCGCGAGCGCAAGCGCTTTGGTGAGGTCGAGACGGTCACCGGCCTCGAGGACCAGGTCGCGGTCGCGTAGTTGGCCAGACACGTATCGCCCTGATCTCATCTAGGCTCTGGTCCATGCCACGAGGATCTCTCCGTTTCTGTTTCTGCGCGTGTCTGTGCGCGCTCGTCGCCCTGATCGGAGTCGCGTGCGTGCCGGCCGAGACCGACGTTCAAGACGCCACCCGTTACGAGCGGGACACCACGATGGGCAAGATCCAGGAGCGAGGCGTCTTGAGGATTGCGGTTCCCGGAGACCTACCTCCCTTCAGCTCTTCGGAAGAAGGCCGGCAACCCGATGGGTTCGTAACCGAGCTCGCGGGCGAGATCGCCGAAGCCCTCAGAGTTGAGATCGACTACGTGGTCGCGTCCGGGGAGGAGGCCCTCGACCTGGTCAAAGCCGAGGAAGCGGACCTCGCATTTCCGATGATCGGCATCACCGAGCGGCTGGCTCGTCAGAACAACTTCTCGGGGCCCTTCTGGATCGGCCACACGCGCCTGCTGGTTCCGGAGGACTCGAGCATCATGAGCGTCGACGATCTCTCTGGAGAGATGGTTTGCCAGTACAACGAGGAGCGCACCCCCGTCGATATCGCCGCCCTCGACGCCTCCATTGAGACCATGGACGCGGCCGAAAGCGACGATTGCGTAACCGAGCTGCGCGAGGGGCGAAGCGTGGCCGCCGTAGCCCCCGACGTTCAATTAATGGCTCTCGCCACCGAACTCGATGGCTTCGAGATCCGCGGAGACGACCTCAGCACGATCGGCTACGGCGTGGCCGCTCCAGTCGAGGCATCCGACATGACCGTATTCGTCAACCGCGTGCTGACCGACTCCAAGTCCGAGGGGCGGTGGATCGAGTACTACGAAGAATGGCTTGCGCCGGTCTCCAATCTCGAGGGCGCCAACGCACCCGACCTCACGCTCGAAGAAGTGGCCACGCTGTGGCCGCGCGATCTCGAGCCAGAGCTGTAGGCCCGAGCACGATTCACGAGCTAGGGATAGTGGTAGCTGTTTCCCGGGTTTCGACGTGACTCGAAGACGTGCATCACGAAGACATCGCCTCCGCGCTTCTCGACACCTACTCCCATGTGCCGCCATCGTCCAAGCAGGTTCGAACGGTGACCACTGGAGCGTTTGAAGGCCTTGAATAGGGACTTACAGTTCGAGCCTCGCCCGACATTCTCACCGAGTCGTTTCCAATGCGTGACTCTCTGCCCCAGGTTCGGGTGATGATAGATCGAGCCGTTGGAGGCCATCGACCGAGCGTGTCGTCGCGCGACGTACCCGAGTTGCTTGTCCCAGTTCAACGCGCTCTTGCCGTGACGCTTGCGCATCGAGTTGATCTTCTTCAGAAAGCAACGCTCGGATTTGGAGAAGGAATACCGAGCGACGGGCTCCGCTTCTCGCAGCACTTGGCCGGACGGGGCCGCCGCCAAGACGAGTGCGAGAACGAGAAATGCGATTACCGAAGCATGAACTCTCGGGATCAGGGCACCACGCCACCACGAGTGCATAGGACGACTCCTTCCAGTTCGCTGCGCACGCTCGAAGCGTGCTCGTACGGACTCCCGCGACGAAGTCGCCAGCAGAGATACCACGATGACGCCACCTCGACCAGCAACGGCAGCAACAGACCGTCGCCGGCCGCATACAGGTCGCGAGAAGCTGCTGGTCAAGGGGTCCGAAAAAAAATCTGGACAAGGAGGGCCGGCTCCATCAGTCTTGTTTGAGTCATGCCACAGGGGGACGCCAATTCGAGCCGCACCGTCCTCATCGTCGATGACGATGAGGAGATTCGTCACGCGCTGAGGCTTTTGTGCGAGGCCGAGGACCTGAAGGTTGTCGGAGAGGCGGCGAATGGGGTCGAGGCCGTCCCGCTTGCTCTTCGCAAGCAGCCCGACATTGTGATCCTCGACTACATGCTGCCGAGACTGGACGGCGAGGGCGCCGCGGAGATATTGCGAGCGGTCACTCCCGAAAGCAAGATCGTGGCCTTCTCTGCTTTGCTCGACCGGCAACCGACGTGGGCCGATGCCTACCTCAACAAGGATCGCATCGCCGAGCTCATGCCGCTGCTCAAAACCTTCATCAGGTAACCCCTCGGACGCGCGACGCGCCACAGCTTGCTAGCCTTCAATCCATGGCTAAAGAATCCTCATTCGATGTCGTGTCCGAAGTCGATCTGCAGGAGGTCCGCAACGCCGTCGATCAGGCGAGCCGCGAGATCTCGCAGCGCTACGACTTCAAGGGCACCGACTCGTCCATCGAGCTCGCGGAGGACTCCGGCAACAACGTGCTTCGCGTGCACTCGAGTACCGAGCAGAAGGTCAAGGATTCCGTCAAGGTTCTCGAGGAGAAACTCGTCAAACGCAAGATCGCCCTGAAGGCCCTAGCACACGGCAAGATCGAGCAGGCCGCCGGAGGGACGGCGCGACAAACGCTCACGTTGAATCAGGGCATCACGACCGACAAGGGCAAAGAGATCGTGAAGTACGTGAAAGACATGAAGGTGAAGGCCCAGGGATCGGTGCAGGGCGATCAGGTTCGAATCTCGGCCAAGTCGAGGGACACGCTGCAGGACATCATCGCAGCGCTGAAGGAAAAGGACTTCGGCATCCCGCTGCAGTTCACGAACTACCGGTAGTGCTTCAGCTACCAGGCTCTAGAGCTCGAGCAGAGCCTCGATCTCTCGGATCGTCCCCGCGGGATCCTTGTGCAGGACCGTGGTCATACCCGCCTCCTGCGCGGCCACCAGGTGGCCGGGATGGTCGTCCACGAACACGCATTCCACCGGCTTGCGGCCCAGCCTTTCGACCGTCAGAGAGAAGATGTCCGGGTCTGGCTTCCGGAGACCGACCTCGCCTGAGATCACGACCACATCGAAGAGCTCGTCGATTCGGAAGCGGGGATAGAGACCCGTTCCCCACGAGTTCGACAGGAGCGCCGTCTGGTAACCGCCGGTCTTGGCCCGCTCGACGAGCTGGAACATGTCCTCTTCCAGCCGGAGCGCCTCGAACAGCCGATCGACAAGCCCCTCGTGCTCTATATGCACACCCGAATACTCGCTGAGCCGGGCGGCGAAGGCCTCGGCAAACTCTCCCTCCGAGATCACGCCCATCTCGAAATCGGTGACCAGCGCATCGTCCTCGCCCATGTACGCACTAAGCGCGGCCCGCACGAGATGCTGCATCTCGATGCCGTGAGCGTCGGCGAACGCCTGCATCGCGTCGTTCAGCGAGCTCGTCAGCACGCCACCGAAGTCCAGCACCAAAGCCTTGAGCGAGTGCGGGCTCATGAGTGCGCGATCTCCAGTCCTCGTCGTGCGAGCGCGGGAACCCCGTGCTCCATTCGGGCGAAAAACGGATCGTCGGTCGCCCCCGCCAGGTGCCGGGCGTAAGAACCTTCGAGCAGGATCGCGAGCTTCCAGGTCGCCAGCACCCGATACCAATCCAGGCCGGACGTGTCCCTGCCCGTCTTGTCTTCGTACCGTTTGACGAGCGCCGCGCGCGAACGGAAGCCTGGGTGCCGGGTCACCCGGTTGAGATCGGCGAAGACGTCGTCGCCTCCCTCTCGCTCGTCCAGCCAGAACGAGACCATCCATCCCAGATCGGCAAGGGGATCTCCGAGCGTCGACATCTCCCAGTCGAGAATGGTCAGCAAACGGGCTGGAGGCTCGGTTGCGAACATCACGTTGTCGAGCTTGTAATCACCATGGACGAGCGTCGTGGGTGGAGAAGCGGGTTGGTTGACGACCAGCCATTCGGCGATCGCCTCAAGATCCGGTACCGGCCGGGTCATCGGAAGAGTCAATTCGAGCTGGCCCGCCCACCGTTTGAGCTGGCGGTCGAGATAACCCTCGCGCCTGCCGAAATCGGCGAGACCCGCCTCGTCGATATCGACCGCGTGCAGCTCGGCCAGCGCGTCCACGAGTTCATCTCCAATTCCGCCCCTGGAGGACTCCCCGTAGGTTCCGGGGAGGTCGGCGCGAATCACCACCCCGTCGACTCGTTCCATCAGGTAGAAGGGGGCCCCGATCACGTCGGTTTCGCCGCACATCAGCACCGTTCGGGGTGAACGCACGGTCGTCGAATCGAGCGCGTGAAGCACGCGGTACTCGCGACCGACATCGTGGGCGGTGGGAAGAAACGCGCCGCGGGGCGGGCGCCTAAGCACGTAGCGGGAGTCGCCGCGGGACACGAAGAAGGTCTCGTTGGAGTGACCGGCCCGATGGCGCTCGACGGACAACGCGCCGGAGGGTCCCAGGTGCTCGTCGAGATAGTCCTCGAGCGCCACCTCGTCGACCAGTGGTTGCTCGTCGCTCAAGTGAGATTCCCGGTGGCGCTCTTGGTACCCTCGCCGCTGCCGGCGGCCTTCAGGATGTTGCGCGCGATGACCATGCGGTGGATCTCGCTCGGCCCGTCGTAGATGCGGGCCGCACGTGCGTCCCTGTAGAAGCGCTCGATGGGAAGGTCGGCGGAGTAGCCGAGCGCCCCGTGGACCTGCAGCGCGCGATCCACGATCTTGTTGAGGATCTCGCTGACGAAGACCTTCGCCATCGAGACCTCCTGGCGGTATTCGTCACCTCGCTCGATCAGATAGGCGGCGTGCAGCACCATCAGCCGGCTCGCGTAAAGCTCGATCGCGGAGTCCGCCAGCCAGTTCTGAACCGTCTGGCGTGAGGCGAGTGGCTCGCCGAAGGTCTCGCGCTCGAGGGCCCGCTCGGCCGCCAGGTCGAGCGATCGCTGGGCCACGCCGATCCAGCGCATGCAGTGTGCCAGCCGAGCCGGCCCGAGACGTACCTGAGCCAGCCGGTAGCCCTCTCCCACTTCGCCGAGGACGGCGTCCCCATCCACTCGGCAGTCCTCTAGGAGGACCTCGCAGTGGCCGCCGGGACCGTTCGTCCCCATCACCGGTACCTCGCGGATCACCTTCCAACCGGGATTGCCGGCATCAACGAGGAACAGCGTGTAGGAGTGCCGCTCGCCCTCGTCGCCCGTGCGGGCGACGACTATCGCGAAGGCGGCTCCGTCGGCTCCCGTGATGAACCACTTCTCTCCGTTCAGCACCCAGCCGTCGCCGTCGCGCTCGGCCGTGGTCTTCAACCCCAGCGGGTCGGAGCCCGCGGCCTGCTCGGTCATCGCGAAGCACGACCGTGTCCTGCCCGCCGCGAGCGGTCTCAGGTAGCGCTCCAATTGCTCCTGGGTCCCGGCGTGCAGCAGCAGATGCATGTTCCCCTCGTCGGGCGCCATCGCGTTTAGAGCCAGCGACGCCAGCGCAGAGACGCCACACTCCTGCGAGAGGATCGCCATACCGAGAGGACCCAGGCCGAGCCCACCCCACTCGGCGGGAAGATGCGGGTTATAGAGCCCGCGCCGCTTGGCCTCCGCTCGCAGGCGTTCGACCACCTCGTTGAACGCTTCGCCCTCGATCTCAACATCCGAACCCAACTCGAGCTCGGCCGGAATCACCGCGTCTCGTACGAAGGCCGCGACCTTGGCCTGAACCTCGGTGATCGCTGCGGGTAACTCGAAATCAATCAACGGGTGCACACTCCGTAAAAGGCGATTGGCGTAGGTGAACCAGAATCCCACGGCCCTGTACGCTCGGGGCAATGTCCCTTCGTCGCCGACCGATCGTAGCGCTGGGCGGACTATCCCTGGCCACCGCCGGCTGCGCGCCGCAGGCCGGTAACGAGCAGGGCGACGCCGTTAAGGGGCTCTACGACGTCTTCTCGGTTACGGCCGCGGTCATCTTCGTCATCGTGGCCGGGCTCATCGCCTGGAGCATCATTCGCTATCGAGCCAAGCCCGGCGACAACGAGCTCCCCGACCAGTTCCATTCCAACGTCAAGCTCGAGGTCCTTTGGTTCGCGATCCCAACGGTGATAGTCATCGGCCTGTTCATCATTTCGGCCGTAGTGTTGAACGACATCAACGAGGAGGCCCAGGAGCCCGCTGCGGTGGTCAACGTGCAGGCCTTTCAGTGGGGCTGGAGGTTTGACTTCGAGGACGCTGGGGTCACCATCACGAGCCGCCCGGGGGACGCGGCGGCCATCTCGTTGCCGGTCGGCGAGCCGATCACCTTCGTGATCTCGTCCAACGACGTGGTGCACTCCTTCTACATTCATGAGTTTCTTCTCAAACGAGATGCGATTCCCGGAAAGGAGAACCGGCTCGCCATAACCATCAACGAAGAGGGAACCTACGGTGGACAGTGCGCCGAGTTCTGTGGGCTCCTCCACTCCGAAATGCCTTTCACGATCGACGCGGTATCCCTGGATGAGTACCGGGCCTGGCTCGAGGAGCAGCAAAGTGAGTAGATCTACAGGCATCCTTGACTACGCGACCACGACCGATCACAAGAAGATCGGCCTGCTGTACATCTACACCTCGATCTTCTTCTTCCTGGTGGCCGGTGTACTTGCACTGGTAATGCGGACCGAGCTGGCTCAGCCCGGGCTTCAGGTTCTCGACATCCAGACCTATAACGAGTTCTTCACCATGCACGGCACCGCGATGATGTTGTTCTTCATCGTTCCGCTCGCCATCGGCTTCGCGAACTACTTCATCCCGTTGCACATCGGAGCTCCCGACGTCGCCTACCCGCGCGTCAACGCACTGACTTACTGGCTGTTCTTGCTGGGAGGGCTCACCGCGTTCTCCGGGTTCCTCACTTCGGGTGGCGCCGCCGCCTTCGGCTGGACCGGCTACGTGCCACTGTCGAGCGGCACCTACTCGCCGGGCGCAGGTGGAGACCTCTGGATCATCGGCCTCGCGCTCACGGGAGTGTCGTCCACGCTCGGAGCGGTGAACTTCTTTGCCACCATCTTTGGCATGCGTGCACCGGGAATGACGATGCTCCGGCTACCACTCTTCGTGTGGGGCATGATCGTGACCAGTGCCCTGATCCTGTTCACGTTTCCGGTGCTAACGGCCGCGCTTGCGATGTTGTTCATCGACCGGAACTTCGGCGGAGGATTCTTCGACCCCGCGCAGGGAGGCGACCCCATCCTGTGGCAACACCTGTTCTGGTTCTTCGGTCATCCCGAGGTCTACATTGCGATTCTGCCGTGGTTCGGGGTGATCAGCGAGATCATTCCGGTGTTCTCCCGCAAGCCGATCTTCGGCTACAGGGGCTTCGTGCTCGCAACGCTTTTGATCGGTGCCTACAGTTTCTCCGTCTGGGCCCACCACATGTTCACTACCGGCTCGGTTGACGGTCCCTTCTTCTCCGCGACCTCGATGGCGATCGCAGTTCCCACCGGTATCAAGTTCTTCAACTGGATCGCGACCATGTGGCGCGGCAAGATCAGCTTTGCTTCGCCCATGCTTTTCGCGATCGGATTCCTGTTCATGTTCTTGATGGGCGGTGTCACCGGTGTGTTCCTGGCGGCGCCCCCGATCGATTTTGCGACGCACGACACCTACTACGTGGTCGCGCACTTCCACTACGTATTGTTTGGTGGAAGCGTGTTCGCGGTGTTCGCGGGGCTCTATTACTGGGGGCCGAAGATGTGGGGCCGCATGTTCGACGAGCGTCTCGCAAAGCTGCACTTCTGGCTCATGCTCGTGGGCTTCAACCTCACCTTCTTCCCGATGCACCAGCTCGGTCTCAATGGGATGCCCCGACGCTTTGCCGACTATCCCGAGTCCAGCGGCTGGACCGATCTCAACCTGCTCGCGACCGTGGGGTCGTTCATCATGGCGCTGTCGATCCTCGTCTTCCTCGTCAACCTGATCAAAACGCTCAGAGGCGGCGAGCCCGCGGGGAGCGATCCCTGGAGCGGTTACACGCTCGAGTGGGCCACCACCTCACCGCCTCCGCACCACAACTTCACGCGCCTGCCCCGCATTCGCTCCGAGCGTCCTGTGTTCGACGAGAGGCAAGTCAATGGCTGAGGAGGTCCGGTTCTTTCTTCGAACCGCGCTCTACACGATCGGCATCACGATCGTGTACTGGTTCATCAGCTACGAGATCGCGGGGTCGGTGCTCCTTCTGTCCCTCGGTCTCTCCGCGATCTTCTTCGTGTTCGCGGGCGCAGTGATGATCCGGCACAACCGGCGCGAGGTGGTGCCGGATCGGACGAAGTCGGGCAACGCGATCAAGCGCACGGTCGGCTTCGACGAGGAGGCGAGCGAGACCGTCACGCCGCCGCTGGGCTTCGAGGAAGAGGCGGTCCCGACCTCGAGCATCTGGCCCCTGGTAACCGCGGTCGGGGCACTGCTGGTCGGACTGGGCTTGATCTACGGCGGCTGGCTCTGGGCGCCGGGCGTCATGCTCGCCACCGTTGCCCTGTGGGGTTGGGTCACCCAACTCGACGGCTGAGCCCTCTTTAGTCGGGAGTAACCTCGTCGAAGCCGCCCTCTGCGTTGCGTCGCAACCTGACCCCCCGGCGTCTTGTAAGCGGATGAGCGTCCGACGACTGCAGCTCGGAGCACACCCTGTAGGTGACCAGGCCCCCCAGCACCGGCACCACGAACAGTGCGACCCGCAGGAACCACACCATCGCCTCGATGGGGACGTTGAAGGTGAGTGCCAGCACGTCGTTCCCCCCAGCCAGCGTCAGCAGCATGACGTAGAGGATCGCCCCCATTCCGATCGCCGTTCGTGCGGGACGGTCACGAGGGCGATCGAGGAGGTGATGCGCCTCCCGATCCTTGGTAAAGCGTTGCTCGATAAACGGCCACAACGCCATACCCGTGAAGCCGATGCCGGGGATGACAACCCCAGGAATGAACATCGACGGAATGGTGACGCCGAAGATCGTCGGTTCGAAGGCGGGAAACAGACGGATCGCGCCCTCGAGCCACCCCACATACCAGTCGGGTTGACTCGGCGCGCTCACCGCCGATGGGTCGAAGGGCCCGTAGCTCCAGATCGCATTGATCTGCACCAGTCCACCGAGTAACGCCAGCACGGCGCCGGTGAGCAGCATTAGTCCGGTCGACTTGAACACCTGCGACGGCCAAAACGACTTGCCGACGACGTTGCGTTCGGTTCGTCCCTTCCCCGCGAACTGTGTGTGCTTCTGGCGCCACAGGATTGCGAGGTGCACGCTGATCAGCCCGATGATCAGCGCGGGCAGCAGCATGACGTGCAGAACGAACAGCCTCGAGATGATGCCCTCGGTGGGAAACTCGCCTCCGAAGACAAGGAAGCCAAGATAGGGGCCGATGAACGGAATCGAGATGACGGCCGAATAGGCGATGCGAAGTCCCGTTCCCGACAGCAGATCGTCCGGAAGCGAATAGCCGCTGAACCCCATCCCGATACCGAGCACAAGCAGAGTCACGCCGACCATCCAGTTGATCTCGCGCGGTTTACGGAACGCTCCCGTGAAGAACACCCGGATCATGTGGGCGACGATCGACGCCATGAACACGAGCGCGGCCCAGTGGTGGATCTGACGCATGACCAGTCCGGCCCGAACCTCGTAGCTGATGCGCAGGACCGATTCGTAGGCAGCCGACATCTCCTGTCCTCGTAGCGGTTCGTAAGGGCCCTCGTAGATGACCGGCGCGGCGTCGGGCCTGTAGAAGAGCGTGAGATAGACGCCGGTCGCCAGCAGCACGATGAAGCAGAACAACGCGATCTCGCCGAGCAGGAACGACCAGTGGTCGGGGAAGATCTTTCTCAGTCCCTTCCGCGCCCAGCTCGCGCTCCCAAGTCGCTCGTCGATCCACTTGAGCATGACTAGGTGTCCATGTTCCAGAAGCTGGGACCCACGGGCTCAGGGAAATCTCCTGTGGCGATGAGAAAGCCGGTTTCATCGACGTCCATCGGGAGTTGGGGAAGCGCCCGCGCGGCCGGGCCGAAGACCGGCCGACAGCCGGTTGGAACGTCGAAAGTCGACTGATGACACGGGCACAGGAGCTGACGGGCTTCGGCTCTGTACAGCCCCACCGGACAGCCGGCGTGAGTACAGATCTTCGAGAACCCCGCGCACCCCCCAGGCGCCCACTCCTCGCGCCCATCCGGAAGATCGAGCACTTCGGGATCGACCCTGACGATCACCGTCTGAGAGTCCGCCTCGCCCTCGAACCCCTCGGGAAACACGGTCTTTATCCCGTTGAGCGGGATGTCGGTGGGACGTTGAGGATTCCCGAAACCATCGACGACGCGCGCGCCCTCGGTCCACTTCGTCCGGTTCAAGCTCTCCCCCGGGCGAGGGCCGAGCGAGAGGGCGGGGATTGCAAGCGCCGCCCCCAGAGTTGCTCCCGCGGCGCCTATGAGCCGGACGAGCATCTTCCGGCGCGTGATCTCCTCGTCGTCCAGGACCGCCTCGGTTCTGGTTCGTTCCCGAGGGCCCGACGTGAGGGGCTCACGCTCCTCGGTCTCCGTGGGGGAGTTCATCAACGAGGTCGCCCATCCCACGATGCCCACTCCCATCCCCCCCAGTGCGAGGCCCAGAAGGATGCCCTCGACCTGGGCCGAATCACCGAGGAAGTAGTAGACGAGCAGCCCCACCGACGCGACCATCGATACGGCAAAGCTGGCCGAGATCCACCGCACGGGCCTCACGAAGCGCCCTCCCGTTTGCTCGTTTTCTTCTCTGCTCCGGTCGAGCCCGCGCGTCCTATCAGGAAGGCGACGGCCAGCAGCGCGCCCATGCCGGCGATCCATGCGACAAAGCCCTCGGGGACGGGGCCGATGCCGCCGATGTCGGCCCCGCCCGGCCGCGGCTCGTCCCGCAGGTACACGATGAAATTCACGACGTCGTTGCGTTGATCGTCGGACAGTTCGAACCTTGGCATCTGTCCGGGTCCAACGATCATCGCCTCGGCGATCTCCGTCGGGGTCGCTGCCGACAGACTTGGAGCGAATGCCTCGTTGCCCACGGCTCCGCCGGCTCCGGTCGCGCCGTGACACGCCGCGCAGTTCTCGATGAACAGGGCTTGACCGGTGGAGAGGTCCGCCCCCTGGAGATCGACCTCAGGTATCTCCGGCCCCTGCCCGAAGTTCCCGACATGGTCGACCAGCGCCTCGATCTGCTCGTCATCGAAGGCCGGGTCCTTGCGCGTCGTCTGGCCGTCGGGGTCGGCGAGCGGCATGCGGCCGGTCGTCAATTGAAAGTGGACCGAAGCCTCGCCGGAATCGATAAGGGAAGGCCCGTTGTTGGTGCCGCCTCCGTCCTCACCGTGGCAAGACGAGCACGAGTCGGCGAACAGCCGCGCCCCATCGACGGCGCCCTCGCCCTCGATTTGGGCGACCGACTCTCCGGAGAGATACAGCGCGACCGCAACCGCGGCAACACCCGTGAGGAACCAGAGCCGCCGCGCTCTAGCCACCGCCGGTCACCCACAGTCGCCAGATCATGGCGAGCATCAGTCCCGCGCCGCCGGCAAGCGCCCCGGCCTTCGCCTTGGGTGGAGCCTCGAACGCAAAGCTCGCGGCCAGCGGAATCGCGGCAACGGCGACCACCCCGTAAAGAAGGTGCAGCGATTCAGCGGGACGTCGACCCGTGGCGTACAACAGCGCCCCCAGAGCCACCTGGAGAGCGGCGATACCGACTACGCCCATGCGCATCTTCACAAGAGCTTCGCCGTGGGCACCCGTGCGAGCGCAGTAGAGCGCAAAGATGAAGAATGCTGCCGCAGCCACGACCATGACTACGGATCCAACGACGTGCGCCTGGGTCATCGATGGCAACACTATCCCGCGACCGGATTGTGCCACCGATGCGAGACGCTGCTCTCCCGTCTAGAATCCGCTTCCAACCCACGTTCGAGGAGTCGTGTGCGGACTAGAGGCGGCGCGACACAACTCAAGGAGGAACCGGTGGCGGATCAGATACGGGCTTACATACTCATCCAGACAGTGACCAACGCCGCCCACGTCGCTCGCGAGATCCGCGAACTCGATGGGGTCGAGGCGGCGGACGATGTCTCCGGGCCTTACGACGTCATCGTGCGGCTGGTCGCCGGCGACATGGACGATTTGGGAAAGAGCGTGGTAACCAGAATCCAAGCGGTCGAGGGAATCTCGCGCACTCTGACTTGTCCGGTCGTGCAGCTCTAGCTTCTGATGCGCGGTGAGGCCAGCGCTGCGTTGAGTGATCCCGACTTGAAACCACCGAGATCCAGCGTCACGTAGTTGAACCCAAGTCTCTTGAACTCGGTCTCGATCTTGGTACGCAGCGCGGCGACGCGCTCGATCTCAGCCGCGAGCACCTCGATGCGTGCAAGGTCCCCGTGGT
The DNA here is from genome assembly GCA_050693975.1 of Actinomycetota bacterium. Classification (GTDB taxonomy): domain Bacteria; phylum Actinomycetota; class CADDZG01; order CADDZG01; family WHSQ01; genus WHSV01. The sequence goes on along the minus strand of JBOGWV010000230.1, from coordinate 8,073 downwards.
CGCGGACGCGCAATACGTCGAAGCCCAGTTCGCGGAGCACTTCCTCGGCCCGGTCGACCCGCCTCAGGCCTTCGGGCGTAACCCGCACGCCGTAGGCGAACCGGGACGCTAGGCAGGGCGATGCGGGCTTGTCGGCGGTCGGGAGCCCCCGGGCGGCGCTCAGAGCCCGGACGTCGGCCTTGGTCAGGCCCGCGTCCGCCAGTGGGGTACGCACCAGGTTCTCGTCGGCGGCCGCAAGGCCCGGCCTGAAGTCGGAGAGATCGTCCAAGTTGGTTCCCACCGCGATCTCGGCCCCCAGCTCCTCGGCCAGCGGAGCGAGCACCTCAAAAAGCTCGGTCTTGCACCAGTAGCAGCGATCGGAAGCGTTGCGAACGTACTCCTCGCGCTCGATCTCGTGCGTCGTGACGATGCGGTGATTCCATCCCCGCCGGACGGCCAGGTCGGCGGCGGCCCTCAGCTCGCGCTCGGCAAGCGAGGGTGACACGGCCGTCACCGCCACCGCTCCATCGCACAGAGCGTCATGTGCTTCCGACGCCACCAGCGCAGAGTCAACACCCCCCGAGTACGCCACGACCACGCGTTCCATCTCGATCAGCAAGCGCGTAAGCTCAGAGCTCTTAGCTCCCAGATCCTGGTTCATCGCTTCCATTCTTTTTTGGCCGCTAGCGAATAACTTCGAGCTTCTTGGATATCAGGTGTCGAACATGAGCGCCGACATTTTTCTGGCCCAGACCAACTCCTTCGGAGAGTTCGCGCGCGAACCGATTCTCACGGTCGCGTGCGTCTTGCTGATCGTGGTCTCAATTTCGTGGATCGTCGTGTCACGCATGATCGTGCGCCAACTGAAGCGCTACGAGGCGGCGCGGCCGCGAAAGCGCCGGCCAACTGATAGGTCCAGGAGGGTGTGGGACGAGCCGCCCCGAATAGGTCGCTAGGACACCTCCGACGGGAACCGAGCAATCTTCTTGGCGTGATCGCGCACCAGGATCAGCTGACGGTACTGGACCGAGAGCAGGCCGCCCCAGGTCAGGAGGAAGACCAGGGCGCAGAGCGCGACCAACCAAGCTCCCGACACCTCGTAAATGCTTAGCAGCAGTGCGCCCCCTGCGGTGGCGACCGCCGCATCGATCGTCGCGATGACCGTCGGTGCCGTGATGAATGAGTGCAACATAGGTCGCTGAGGCCGCGGCTGATCGAGCATGAATGATTGCCATACGCCCGGCTCATCGTCGTTCCATCCGGCCGTGAAGTACTGCTTCAGCTCGGGCACCTCGTCAATGTAGGCGTGACGCAGGCGATTCATCGCCGCCACCAGGTAGACATCGTCGATGTTTATCTGGCAGACGCGAAGGTACGCCGACACACCCAGAAAGAGGACTATCGGCAAGAGGACCAGCGCGAAGAGGCGAAACGACCTACCGAAACCGGACGCATCGGCCGCAAGCGCGAGCGCAACGGCCGAAGCCGATAACGCATTCAGGAACACAGATACTCGGCTGAAGGCCTCGTTCCAGGCCATCGATCGGGTTCCGAGGAGGCTCCAATGCTCGGTGGCGAGAAAGGTAGCGGCTTGCGGACCGAGCTCGGGCTGGGCGTGGGGGGCGGGCACGCTCATGAAACACCTCCTCTAGTGGCGACGCCTAATGATGCTCCCGCCGAGCGCACTCGTCTATTGGCTTTTGGCGGGGGTATCGAATGGTTGCACGCGTGCTCCGGACCCCGATGAGGCGTCAAGCGTTGCGTGTTCGCTATTCGATGTAGCCCAGGTCCTTCAGGTGGGATGCGACTGCGGCGGCCTCGTCATCCGAATAGTCGCCCGCCGCCTCTCTGGCCCCCGTGGGTGCCGCGGAAACAACTGGGTGCGCCTGCATCCAAGAGGCCTCGATCGCTTCGGTGACCGCCCGGCCGTCCAGGCCCTCGGGAACGGGTTGCTCGAGCAAGGCGAGCGCTGTCGGGCACACGTCGAAGAGGTTGAGCTCCTCGCTCGCGCCCTTGGCGATGCGGGGTCCCGCTCCAACCAGGATGCCCAGGGGGCGGTGATCCGACGACCACGCCTCGTCGACCCCGGCCAGTGGGGCGGGCGGGATGACGACCTGTTCGGAAGAGTCACGTCCGGGAGCGACCCGATAGCCCGTCGACCAGGAGTCGAGCATCAGGTCCGGCGCCATCGACTCCGCAGGACCCGAGTAAAGCTCGGCGCGGGTGCGAACCCCGCCGAACACCGCCTCGCCGGTGACCGGGTCGGTGATCGCCGCCAGACCCTCGGCGAGCTCGGATGCCAGGGCGGGCGCGTCGGCGGGATCAACGATCCCCTGCGGCTCCCTCCCTTTTAGGTTGAGCCACACGTCTGAGTGCACGCCCATGAACGCCTTGGTGTTCGCCCAGTCGAACGATCCGATTTGCCCGGCAAGCGTCGCCGAATACGCCCTTCGAGCGAGGCCGGGCGAGAGCTTCCTTGCGAACCGCCTGACCGGTGGAGGCAGTCGCCAGGCCAAGCTCACCAGCGGCGAACGAGACGGCTTCGCATAGGACGCGTAGCCGTTGCGCACCAGCCATGCTCCGACATTGACATCTCCGTGCAGCTTGCCGGCGCCGTGGTCGCTGACCACGAGCACGTCGGCGGTGGGAAAGGCATCGACGATCGCGCCGGTGGCCGCATCCATCGCTTCGTAGACATCGTCGACAGTGTCCGCCAAAGGATGGTCGGTGCCACGGAAGCGCCAGAAGAAGTGCTGAGCCCGATCGACATGGGGCCATACCGCGGTCACGCAGTCGGGCTCGAGATGGTTGATCGCCCACGGCAGCGCTTCCGCCTGGGTTCTCAGACCACCCAACAGGTCGTCGCGAAAGCTCGACAAGGAGCCGTGAGGTGCCCGGTCGAGAAGATCCTCGAGAGGCCAGCGTCGCGCGAGTTCGTCCTGCAAAGAGTCGGGCTCGCAAAAGCGTGCACCCGGCGGCGCTCCATAGCCGGCGACCATCGCCCCGTCGACGGGCGTGGCCGGAAACGACATTGGGACGTTCCATACCAGGTGGCCGACCTCAGTGGTCATCTCCCACAAGGCGGGAGAGCGCCGGTCGCGCGACGAGAAATACCGGCACCTGTATTCGCCGGGAGCCCTGTACCAGGAACCGAAGATGCCGTGGCCGCCCGGATTTCTCCCCGTAAACGCGCAGGTCCACGCGCAGTCCGTCATCGCCGGCCAGGTCGAGAGGAGTGGCGCCCTCCAACCGCGCTCGAGCAGTGACGACAGGTTTGGAAGACGACCCTGTTCGATGAGCGGGTCGATCACGTCGAAGGTCGCCGAGTCCCAGCCGAGGACGATCAGCCTGGGCGCCATCCGAACTAGGGTGTCTCGGTCGGTGACACTGTCGGTGTCGGAGGCGTGCGTCCGTTGGGGTCGCTGATCGCTCCCTTGTTCGGAACCCGGTCGATACACACCTGCTTGCACTTGCTACTGGTGTAAAGCGTCTGTACGTACCAGCGGTACTCCAGCCTCTTGTTTCCTCGGTTCACCTTGCTCAGCGGAACGCGCACCGACACGCTCTTCCGGTCGACACGCCACACCGCTAGCTTCGAGACTCTTCGGTCGCGCTTCGAAGTGCGGTCGTGCCAAAGCGTCCCCATCATCCTCGATCCGTTCGAGCTGATGAGCGCGTAGTAGTCGAAACGCGAATTGCCGAAGGTGTCGAGGTTGACGAGTGCGAAACCGCGATCCTGCATCCTTTGCTCGTCCCAACGCGTGCGCGTAATGATGCGCCATCCCGGCTTTTTGACTGCCCCGAAGGACTTGACCGTTCGAACATCGAGGCTGCCTCGTGTGTCGTTGCCATCGCTAAGATCCCTGTGGCTCGCTCCGGCGAGCACAACGAACACCGATGTGGCAGCAAGCGCGAGCACGACGATCAGGGCCAACCGCGCGGGGTTCGTATGCACGGATGCCGAGCTTGCCGATGCTGAAACGACTCGCCTCACGCCTTCCCCCTCGTCGAAATAGATCCCGCCAGACCCCGAATCATCCATCCAAGTAGTCCGATCGCAAGCACAACGAGCAACAGCGGCAGGACCTCGGCTGATCTCATCGACGCGAGCTGGTCGAGGAGACTCAGCTCCTCCGACACCGACAGCACCGCCGCAGGTAACGCCAGTAACGCGTTTCGCAGCAGCATCAAACGAAAGTCTCGTTCGTTCGCAGAGCCAAAGCACCCGCACGGAAGCCGCTTACCACCTAGCGATTGAACCCTGAGAATCGCCGCGCTGAATCCGGCCAAAAGCGCCAGAGCAAGAGCCCCCGCGACCGGCAGCGGGCCCACGACTATGAGCGTCACGACGGTGAGCTCGACAATGGGAACGCCAAAGCTTGCAACGAATTCGATGCGAGGCAGACGGTAGGCGGTCAGGGCCCGTCGCCAGCGGTCGAAGCGGGCGAGCTTGGCAACGGCGGCCCAGCCGAAGGCGGCGACGGTCACTGCGGCGGCGAGAACCTCGACAGAATCTGGCATAGAGGCAGGCATTCTAGGTGGCCCGCCCGATAGATGCCGTGCGGCTCCGACTCCGTGTCGGTCACGGGGGTTCGGGCAGCCAGGTGCCGGCGTAGCTCTCTCGGCGCCCGTTGTCTCACTGAGACAAGACAGGACTCTCTCGTCTGTGACACGTCTCCCGAGTATCGAACCGCGCGTCACAGGAAGACGCGCCACCTTGTCTTAGGGATCGAGACGACAGAACAAAGGAGGCGCAATGAGACTCACCACGCAAGGACTGACTCGGACGACCGTTCGGCGGCCGTGGCTCATGCTCGCCACGGTGGCCGCCCTCTTGGCGCTGGCGCTCAGCGCGTGCGGGACTGACGAAGCATCATCGGCTGCTACGGCGGCCGACACCGACGGGCCCACCGTGACCATCGAGGGCTTGGAGTTTGCACCCGAAACGCTCACGGTCGAGGCCGGCGACACGGTCACTTGGGTGTGGAACGACGGAGCCATCGACCACGACGTGGCGGAAGACGGCTTCAAGAGCGAGGTCATGTCGGAGGGGACATTCAGCCACCGCTTCAACGAGCCCGGCACCTACGACTACATCTGCAACCTGCACCCGAACATGACCGGCACGATCGAGGTGACCGGCTGATGTTGTCGCCTGCCCCCAGCAATCGCAAAGCGATGCCCGCGCGGAACTCCGGCCGACGCCTCATCGGCTTGCTTCGGAGGGCCGTCCCGATGCTGCTTCGAAGCTCTCTGGGCGTCACGTTCCTGTGGTTCGGCGGGCTCAAGCTCGCCGGCGAGCCGACGTTGCCGGCCTCGCTTATCGCCGCTATCACGCCCTTCTTGGACCCCGATCTCTCGGTGCCGCTCGTGGGCGCCTTCGAGGTGGCGCTAGGTGCCGGGCTCCTGATCGGCCGCTGGATGCCGGTCTTACTGGGCGCGGCCGCGCTCCACCTGTCGGGCACGTTCTTGGTGCTGCTGCTGAGGCCCGACGTGGCCTTCGTGGATGGCAACCCCCTGCTGCTGAGCGTGGAGGGTGAATACGTCGTGAAGAACCTCGTGCTGCTGGCCGCCACCGCGTCCTTGGCCCTGCATACGCTCGGCACCCCCCCGGATGCGGCAAAGGGTCATCATCTCGCAGAGGTCCTGGATTCGGACCGCGGGACACCGACGAAAGGCGCGGCATGAAATCTGCGGGCCGCGCGATCGTGACCGTCTTTAGCATCCTTGTGGCGGTGTTACTGATCTCACTTGGGGCGAAGCTGGCACCATGGGGACTTGGGATAGTGGTGTTCGCGATCGGCCTCGCGCTGCTCTTGCCGGAGGAATCGCTGAGGGCGACCCTCCACACCGGCGGAGTAGCGCACCATGAACTCGGCGACCCCACCGGACCTGCCGGCATCGGCGCAGTGCTGCGCTCGGAGTCGGGCGAGATTATCGGTGAGACCGCCAGAAGCATCGGCGCGGCCACCAACACCGTCGCCGACTACGTCGCCCTCATCGAGGGCCTCCAAATGGCGCTCGACAGGGGAGTCAAGGAACTCGACTTGTACGTCGACTCGCCACTGGTCGCCGGGCACCTCCTAGAAGGCTACCGAGTCAGGGCGGATCACCTGCGTCCACTCGTCGAGCACGTACGCCAACAACTCGACCAGTTCTCGACGTGGTCGCTCACGCGTGTGCCTCGAAAGTTGAATCTCGAGTCCAATCAGCTCGCCAACCGGGCAATCGACGAATTGCGGCCTGTCGAGCAAAGGTGACATGAATGTCGGAGGTGTCACAGCGGGAGCCGCCGTCTTGTCTTGTGTGGTAGTCCTCGATGAGGGAGTTGATGATGAGAGTCTTTGTTGCAGGAGCGACGGGGGCGATTGGAAAGCAGCTGGTGCCACGTCTGGTTGAGGCGGGCCATGAGGTTCATGGCATGACGCGGAGCGAGTCAAAGCAGGCGATGCTCCACGAGCTCGGCGCTGTGCCGGCGGTCGCGGACGCGCTTGATCCCGATCAGGTCGCGGAGGCCGTGGGCGGGGCGAGGCCAGACGTGATCGTCCATCAGCTGACCGCGATTGGAGCGTTGGACATGCGTCACTTCGATCGCAGTTTCGCGCTGACCAACCGTCTGCGGACCGAGGGCACCGACCACCTGCTCTCGGCGGGGCAGGCGGTGGGGGTGCGGCGGTTCGTCGCGCAGAGCTACTTCGCCTCATACGCGCGCACCGGCGCAGCCGTCAAGAGCGAGGAGGACCCGTTCGACCCCTCGCCCGCTCGGGAGATGCGCGAGACCGCGGCGGCGATCCGTCACCTCGAGGAGGCGGTCCTGGATGCACGATGGACCGAGGGGATCGTGCTGCGCTACGGCGCGTTCTACGGGCCGGGCACCTCGATCGCGCCGGACGGGGAGCAATCCGAGATGATCCGCAAGCGCAAGTTCCCGCTGGTCGGCGACGGTGGCGGCGTATGGTCCTTCATTCACATCGCCGACGCCGCGGAGGCGACGGTGGCGGCGGTCGAGCACGGCAGCCGCGGTGTCTACAACGTGGTTGACGATGACCCCGCCCCGGTCGCCGAGTGGTTACCGGCGCTGGCGCAGGCGTTGGGCGCCAAAAAGCCGGTGCGCGTGCCTCGTTTCGTCGGGCGGCTGTTGGCCGGTGAGGCCGGGGCCGTAATGATGACCGAGCTTCGCGGCGCCTCCAATGTCAAGGCAAAGCGCGAGCTCGCGTGGCGCCCGACGCATCCGAGCTGGCGTGACGGGTTTGCGACATGACCGCCCGCGAACAACTTCTCGACGAGCTGCGGCCGGTCGCGTTCGCGATCGCCTACCGGATGCTCGGCAGCGTCTCGGAGGCCGAGGACGTGGTGCAGGAAGCGCTGCTGCGGATTCATCAAGCGCTTGATGCGGGCGAGCAGATCGCATCGCCGCGCGCGTTCGTCGCCACCGTGACCACCCGGCTGGCGATCAACGAGCTGCACTCCGCGCGCGCCCGCCGCGAGCGCTATGTCGGCGAGTGGTTGCCGGAGCCGATCATTACCGGTGGCCACGATGATCCGGTCCAGCACGCTGAGACAGCCGATTCGCTGTCGCTGGCCATGCTGGTGCTGCTCGAGAGCCTCTCGCCTGAGCAGCGAGCCGTGCTGCTGCTTCACGATGTATTCGACTACGGGTATCCGGAGATCGCGGCGATCGTCGGCAAGAGCGAGGACAACGTGCGCCAGCTCGCCACCCGCGCCAGACGCCACCTCCAGCAGCGCCGGCCCCGCTTCCAAACGACGCGCCAGCAGCGCGACGAGCTGGCACGACGGTTCTTCGCGGCCGCCGAGCACGGCGATCTCGCTGGGCTGGAGGCGTTGCTCGCTCACGACGTGGAGCTGACCGGCGACGGCGGCGGCAAGGTTCCCGCCTTGGCGCGCACGCTGCGCGGCCGCAGCCGTGTCGCGCCCACGCTGATCGACTGGGGCCGCCTGGGCGCCCGCGTTCCGGGCGTGTCGGCACGCCCCGTCGAGGTCAACGGCCGCCCGGGCGTGCTGTATCTCGACCCACAGCAGCGGCTGATCGCCGCGATCGCGCTCGAGATCGCCGGCGGCCAGATCATCGGCATC
>JBOGWV010000229.1:0-9696 GCA_050693975.1 Actinomycetota bacterium | reverse complement strand
GGCCCCAACGGGATTTGAACCCGTGCTACCGCCTTGAAAGGGCGGCGTCCTGGACCTGGCTAGACGATGGGGCCTGCGAGAACGCCGAACCAGGCTACACGGTGCCCGAAGCGGTCCACGGCGAAGACGGCCGGCCCCTGAGAACCGGCCCCCTCACGCGCCGAACTATTGCTGTGAGGCCCTTAGCAATCCCACCAGATGACCCTCCGGGTCGGTGAACAAGCCGATAGCGGTGTCATCCATCACCTGGGTCTCATCCATGACGATGGTTCCGCCCGCGGTCTCCGCCCTCTTGAGGTGACCGGCGACGTCGTCGGTCTCGACGTAGAACGTGGTGGCACCGGCAGAACCGTCGGTGGTGGCCCCAACCCCTCCACCTATCGCCCCGCCGGTGTCGACGACGCCGTACTTCGCAGGGTTGTTGGTGTCCAGCTTCCAGTCGAACAGCTCCGAGTAGAAGGCCTGCAGCTTGGCGCCGTCACGACCGGTGATCTCGAACCACGTGACCGGGTTACCCATATCGAACTCCCTCCTGTGCAGACGACGTCGTTCGCCGTCCTTGCATTGAAGACGAACGGCCGGGAGCGGAATCGACAGGGAGAGCGAACACCCGAGAACTAGTCTCGCTCTACCTCTTCGCCGAAGGTCTGGCTGAAGCCCTCCATCAGGGCCTGCTTCTCGGACTCGCTTAGGCGGGCGTCGGGATGCAGGAACGTGTACCGCAACGGAGGCATCTCGTTCTCGGCGACGACCTCGGCGATGTCCTTTAGCTCCTTTTGCCCCCGATCCATTTCCGACAGGTTGAGATCGTCGCGGCCCGCGTCTACGTCGCGCTGCACGAACCACGACTGCGGAGCGACGTTCGAGTACCAGGGCCACTCGGTCTCGTTGCTGTGACAGTCGGCGCAGGCATCGTCGAACAGTTTCTCGGTGCGAGCGTCGGCCCACTCGACCGACTGGGTCACGGGCGGGTTGTCGTGAGCTCGCCCATAGGGGACGAACTGAATCGCGATGAATACGACCGCGCCAACGAGGACCGCGATCTTCAAAAAGCGCTTCACTGTCCGAATAGACCCTCGACGTCGTCCCAGGCTTGGCTGAGGTCATCTCCGGTTTGCTCGACCGCGTCCCGAATGCGCTCGTTGATGCGTTCGCTCAACGACGGCTCCGGTCCTTTGGAGACTCGCAGGAACACGGTATCGCGGCGGGCGACTTCCACGCCGGGCTCGGGACTCTGCGAGAGCACGACGCCGACGGGCTCGTCGCTGAATACGCGCTCGACCCGAACGTCGAGGTTCATCTGCTTCAGCCTTCGCCTGGCATCGGGGAGCAATCGCCCCTCGAGTTCGGGGGCGCTCGGAACTTCTCTTGCCGTGAGGCTGTCAACCGTTAGCCACACTCCGGCAACTGCCAGGAGGGCCACGAGCACAGTCAGTGCGTAGGGCATGGGGTTGAAACCTCGCCGCGCTCTCATCACGCGATCGCGCGCGGGAACAGCAAGGACTGGTTGGTCGAACACGAGGGTCGATTGAACCCTCTTCCCCGCAGTGAATCGCGCCAGCTCCTCGCGCATCTCCGCGGCTGATGCGAAGCGAGCCTCGGGACGTTTTGCCAGGGAGCGCAGCACTATCGCGTCGAGTTCAGGCGGGATGGACGCGTTCAGCGCAGACGGGCGCGGCGGTTCGTTCATGATGTGCTGCGAAGTCAGTGCCAGCGGATTGTCGGCAACGAACGGCGTCCTTCCGGTAAGCATCTCGAACATCACCACGCCGAGGGAGTAGATGTCGGTTCGCTCGTCTAGCTGCAGACCCTGCGCTTGCTCGGGAGAGATGTACGCGGCGGTCCCCAGCACGGTCCGACCCCCGGCGGTGGTCTGCTGATCGCTTTGGTCGAGCACGCGAGCGATTCCGAAATCCGTGACCTTGGTCTCTCCGACCGCACTGATCATGACGTTGCCGGCAGAGACATCCCGATGGATGAGTCCGGCCCCATGAGCTCGTTCGAGCGCGGCGCAGACGTCGGAAGCGATGGCGACGACGCGGAGGGCGTCGATTGGACCCTCCGCCGCAATAAGCTCGGCGACGGTATGGCCGTCGATGAACTCCATGACTATGAAGTAGGAGTCGTCCGTCGCGCCGTAGTCATGCAGGGCCACGATGTTGGGGTGACTGAGACGCGCGGCAGTCCGAGCCTCGAGCCTGAAGCGCTCGATGAAGCGGGGCTCTCGCGCTAGCTCCTCGTTCAGTGCCTTAACGGCGACGTCTCGGTCGAGCAGCTGGTCGTACGCGAGATAGACCTCGGCCATGCCCCCGCTCCCGACCGAGCGTTTGGCCTCATAGCGACCGCCGAAGACCCTATGGCCTGCGTCGACTGTCACGCTGATACCCCCTTGTGAGTTCCTGGAACGAGAGTCTGGCAGAGGCCAACCATTAGTTGCTCCCCGCCGGGGCGAGTCGCTGTAGTAGTTAGAACGCTCCGCCGGGCAGCGCGTTACGGAGCTAGGCAACCAACCTGCGGAGCGCGGCCTCGACCTGGGGGTCGCCGAACTCGAAGCCGGCGTCCAGCAAACGCGCCGGAAGCACGCGCTGACCCATCAGCAGCATCTCCTCGGCCATCTCGGCGCTGAACATCAGCTTCAGAGCGAAGCCCGGAACCCTCCAGATTGTCGGCCGGCCGAGAGCGGCCCCCAGAGCCCGCGTGAACTCGTCGTTCGTCACCGGATTGGGTGAGGTCACGTTGACGGGGCCCGAAAGCTCCTCGTGTTCGAGCAGGAACTGTATGACCGAGAGGTAGTCCTCGAGCGTGATCCAGCTGAAGTACTGCTCGCCGGACGCGAGCTTCCCCCCGAGTCCGAGCTTGAACGGAAGCAGTTGCCTCTTGAACGCGCCGCCCTTCGGGCTCAGCACGACTCCCTGTCGGGTGTTGACGACGCGGATGCCCGCGATGGAGGCCGGCTCCGACGCCGTTTCCCACTGCTCCACGACACCGGCCAGAAATCCGGCCCCCGGGCCGCTGTCCTCGGTGAGCTTTTCGTCACCCCGGTCGCCGTAGTAGTGGACGCCGGAGGCGCTGATCATGACCTTGGGAGGAATGTCGAGCTTGGCGACGGTCTCGGCCAGAAGATGAGTGCCGGCGACCCGGCTGTTGAGCACGCGGGCCTTGTGCTGCTCGGTCCAGCGGTGGTCGCCGATGCCCTCGCCGGCGAGGTGAACCACGCCCTCGACACCCTCGAGAGCGGCCCCGTCGATCCGACCCCGGTTCGGCTCCCATGAAATGGCGTCCTGTCCGGGCGATACCTCGCGCCTGACCAGCCGAATCACGCGGTGGCCGGCCGAGGTCAGGCGATCGACCAGAGCCGAGCCGATGAAACCGCTGGAGCCACTGATCAGAATCTTCACGTGCCCTCCCGGAGCGTCGGCGAATTGATCGTACTGTTCTGTCTGCCAGGATTCGTTCGTGGGGTGTCATACCCATCAACAAGATCCGAACGCGAAGGAGAGATCGCCCGGTGGCGAGCTTGATCGTGAGAGACGGTCCAATGAGGGGCCGGCGTATCGAGGTGGGGTTCGACGAGTTCAGTCTTGGCCGCGAGAAGACCGATCTCGTCATCGAGGACGACACCGAGATATCGCGCGCCCACGCGGTTGTCCGCCCGGTTGACGGCGGCGTCGAGATCGAGGACCTGGATTCGACCAACGGGACCTTCGTCAACGAGCTGAAGATCTCCGGGCCTACTCGATTGAGCAACGGCGACATCATCCGTGTCGGGCAGACGCGCCTCGACGTTGCCGTCGAGGAGGATCCCGACGCGACGAGAGTTTCGAGCATCGTGATCCCCCCTACTTCGCCGACCGACCTTCCCATCCCGGTGCAGCGCCACGTCTCGTCAGAACCTGAGCCCGAGGGGGCTTCAGATGCCGAAGTCGACGACTCCGAGATGCGTGCCCCGACTTCGGAGTTGCCGTCGCGCCAAAAGGTCGGGGGAGGTGCGATCCAGCGCGCCGGTGCGAAACGCGGGGTTCTGGTCGCCCTCGGGGTCGTGTTTGCGTTGGTGGCCGGCTACTTTCTGTACTCCCTGATCGCCGGTGGAGCGCCGAGCAAAGAGGAGTACGTGGCCTCGGTCAACGACATCTGCGAACCGGAGGTGTCCAAGCTCAACAATCTGAGGAACGTCAACCGAACGCGCAGCGTCGAGCAGGGCAGCCGTCTGGTGAACGGGATGCTTGCCGAAATCCAGGAGCTCGAGCGACCGGAGGGATCGGACCAGCAGATCGATGAGTTCCTGTCGTCGTTCGAGAAGGTCGGCTCGACCCTGGAGAGGCTCAGCGTCTCTCTTCAGGCCAATAACGACAAGCGGGCTCGGAAGCCCGCGCGCAGACTGGAGTTCTGGGTAGTTCGTTCGGATGCCGCCGCCAAGAGGCTGGGTGCCAACGAATGCGCGCTCAGGAATTGAGTGCCTAGCCGTTGACCCGCTTCATCTGGTCCCACTGACGCGATGTGGTGATCGGGTAGTCGTACAGGCTCGCCCCGACGGCCGCGTAGTCGACGGCGGCCCGCGAGAACCCACGAACCTCCAGGGCGGACGCGTCACTGGCGATTCCCCCGATTATGTGAATGGGCACCGATGCATCCCGCGTCTCAGAGCGGATGATTTTCAAAGCGGCTCTGGTGTAGTTGTAGACGTTTGATTGCCCGCGCGTGCGATACGTCCAGTACGCCATCGGCATGAACACGTCGAAGCGAGCGTGGACCTTGCGATAGGGAAAGTTGGGCCAGAACCTCTGCGAGACCGGATCGGGGATGATCGCGCCGAGGGTGTAGTCGGGACCGACGAAATCGCGCAGCCTGTTCGAAAGAGTGATCATCCGACGGTTGCGCGTGTTTATGTCGCGCACCACGGTGGCTTCGATGTCCATGGCGAAGCCGTCGAAGTTCTGTCCGTTCGTACTCGTGTACGTGATCGCCTTCTTGATCCTTCGCCAGTCGCGGGCGAGGTTGTCGTAACCGGGCAGGTACCAAGCGACGACCTTGATGCCGTGGAGGTGAGCCGCCTCGATCAGGCGAGACATTGAAGCCGGCTTATAGATCGAGGTCTTCTTCTTGTAGTTGGAGGTCTCGAGGAAGAGCGTCCTCGTGCCTCGCTCGGCCATGCGCCGAGCAGTTGCCCTCGGGTGCCTCCAGGGACCCCTGTCGTACATGTCGACCCAGGATGCAAGCCCGTCGTAGGCCTCGAGGTCGGCGACGATCTCCACCCTTTCGAACGGAGCGCGTCCTTCGAGCTCGGACGAGTCTTTGATGGCAAAGGCCATGGCCGGCACGGCCAGGATCATGGCCAGGCTGGCGCCCGCAATTCGAATCCGCCGCACGACGTCGTTCCTCCCCGGATACCCGCGATGTTGAGACGGGTCACGGTACCAAGGCGGCCGGCCCCCCGTCAGTACGAATTCAAAAGAATCCGAGCTCTTTCTTGGGTGGCCCCCTCGTGGGTTTCAATGGGCCGATGACTTCGGAGGAAGGCCGCGGCGAGATCGTTCTGGTCCGTCACGGCGAGACGGAGTGGAGCAAGGCGGGCCGCCACACCGGCACGACCGACCTGGAGCTGACCGAAACCGGGCGAGCCGAGGCTCAGGCCGCTGCCTCCTGGGTCACCCGCAGGGAGTTCGAGTTGGTGCTGTGCAGTCCGCTACGGCGCGCCCGAGAGACGGCCGAGCTGATGGGGTACGGGGAACGAGCCGAGCTCGACGGCGATCTCGCGGAGTGGAACTACGGCGACTACGAGGGGCTCACCACGTCGGAGATTCGTGAGCGGCAGCCCGGCTGGTCTGTGTGGGATCAGGGCCCGGAAGGAGGCGAGACCATTGCGGAGGTTGCGGCGCGAGTGAGCCGGGTCATCGATCGCTGCGAAAAGGTCTCCGGTGACGTGCTCCTGTTCGCTCACGGTCATTCTCTGCGGATCCTCACCGCGACCTATCTCGGTCTGCCTCCCTCGGCCGCCCGCCGGTTCGCGCTGGACACCTCCGGAGTTGGTGTGCTGGGTTACGAGCGCGAGTGGAGGACGCTGCGCCGCTGGAACCCGCTCACCTAGCGCTCGCGATAGTCCTCTGTCTTCACGGCCGATGCGAACTCAGGGCTTCTGCGCGCTCTCGTCGCTTGCTCGAAGGAGTACGCGTAGCTGATCAGTTGTGGCTCACTCCACGCTCGCCCGATGAAGGACATACCGACCGGCAGCCCGGAGGAATAGCCCGCGGGCACGGTGATGCTCGGATAGCCTGCCACCGCCGCAGGCGTCGAGCTCCCGAATTCGTGATGGTCGCCGTTGGCGAGATCGGTGAGCCACGGAGGACCTCCGGTGGGAGCGACGATCGCGTCGAGTCGATGAGCGCGCATGGTCCTTTCGAGCCCATCAACGCGCGCAAACCTCTGGGCCGTGTTCCTGGCTTTGCGGTAAGGCTTGTCGTGAAGCGAGCCCTTGTCCTGTGCTTGGAGAAAGATCTCCTGGTCGAACCACGTCAGCTCTTTGTCCGAGTGCTCTTCGTTGAAGGTGATGAGGTCTTCGAGGGATTGAACGGGCAGGCGGGGGCGCGTCCTCAGATACTCGTTGAGGTCGGCTTTGAACTCGTACAGCAACAGGGTGAACTCGAGGTCCTCGATGCTTCCAGCCTTGCGGAGGTCGGTGGGATCGACGATCGTCGCCTCCGCGTCGCGCAACGAGTCGATCGCCTTCTCCATGATGGCGTCGGTAGAGTCGTCGTGCCCGAAGCCACCGCCGCGCCACACTCCCAGGCGCGCTCCCCGAAGTCCGCCCGGATCCAGGAACCTGGTGTAGTCGTCGGGCGCGTGGTCCCGACCCAAGCGTGTCGCTTTGTCGCGCCGGTCGACGCCGGCGATCCCGCCGAGTACCGCGGCCGCGTCGGCTACCGTGCGGCACATTGGTCCGACGACGTCCTGGCTGTGAGCTACCGGCACCACGCCGGCGCGGCTGGTGAGTCCGACGGTGGGCTTGATGCCGACGATGGAGTTCGCGCCGGCCGGGGAGACGATGGAGCCGTCGGTCTCCGTACCGAGCGCGGCCGGCGCCAGGTTGGCCGCCACCGCCACGGCGGAACCCGAGCTGGACCCCGAGGGATTGCGATCCAGCGCATAGGGATTCAGGCACTGTCCCGCCCGCCCCGACCAGCCGCTCGACGACTGAGTCGAGCGAAAGTTCGCCCACTCGCTGAGGTTCGTCTTGCCCAGGATGACGGCGCCGGCGGCGCGCAGCCTCTGCGCCACGAACGCGTCCCGTGTTGGTCGTGCTCCGAGGAGTGCGAGCGAGCCGGCGCTGGTCTCCATCTCGTCTGCGGTATCGATGTTGTCCTTCAGCAGCACCGGGATGCCGTGCAGTGGACCCCGCACGCTGCCTTTGGATCGCTCGTCATCGAGGCGCGCCGCGATCGCCAACGCATCGGGGTTGACTTCCATGATCGAGTTGAGCCGCGGTCCGGCCGAGTCGTTCGCCTCGATTCGGGCGATGTGGTCCTCGGCGAGTGCGCGCGACGTGGTCCGGCCCTCTTCCATCGCACGGGACAGCTCGACGATGGTCGCCTCGGCCCACTCGAAATCGCTCAGTTCTTCACGCACCGCCAGATGGTGAGTCGCCACAGCAGCCTGCTGCCGCGCTGACGGAAGCTGATGAGGCCCTCGGACACGAGCCGCGCGACGTCCTTGGAGCGCGCCACCAGGTTAGGCAGCGGGAACTCCCGCTCGACGAGCTTCTCGATGTTGTTCCCAAAGACACGTCGTGCGGCCTCGAGCACGTTCTTCTCGGCCTGGATGGTGCCTGTCGGCAGGTACATGCGGCCGCCCGGTCGTAGCACGTCGTTGATCTCCGACAGCATCGCGACCGGCAACTCGGCCCCCGTGGGGCCGCCTCCGCGACCATCCGGAAACCATCCGGTGATCTCGGCGATGGGGTCGGGTATGCCCGACACGTCGCCGATGAGGATGTCGGCCCTCACGTCGCGAACGGGTTCGAGGAGACTGCCGGCGCGGAACTCGGTGACGTCCTCGAGGCCGAGCCGGCGCGCATTTGCTCGAGCCATGCGCACGGACTCCTCGGAGATGTCACACCCGTAGGTCTGGCTCGCTCCGAGTCGCGCCGCCACGAAGGACAGGACGCCGCTTCCACAACCGGCATCCACGACGACGTCTCCCTGGTTGACCTCTAGCGCCTCGGCCACCATCGTGCTCGTGCTGCTCGGCGCGAACACCCCCGGACCCAACTGAAGTGAGAACGGGCCCGTCCGCCCCTTCCAGAGAAACTCCCTGACATCCCTTGCGCTGTCGACCATGCTCCCTCCACCCTTTTCCCGCCTCACTGGATTCTCCCCCGCCTAGACCCTAGGTCAAGCGGGGCCAGGTGGCCTCACTACTGGCTCAGCGATTGGAAGCGCTCCGCCATGAACAGGTGAAAGCGGGTCGCATAGACGAGGTCCTCGACGTGGATGCGCTCGTCCTTGTTGTGGATGCCGCTGAGATAGACGTCGACCGGCGTGTGTTTGGTGGGCCAGAATCCGTAGGCCGCGGTCCCGAAGGCCTCTCTCAAGTAGTGGGAGTCGGTGAAACCCGTGCAGATCGTCGGAATCAAAGTGGCCTCGGGATCCTCGCGCGCCAAGAACTCCTCGAATAGCGGGAACAGGGGGGTGTCGAGGGAGGCCGTCGATCCACCGGTCGGCGCCTCGATGAACTCGAGTTCGTAGGAGATATCGGAGCCGAGCGCCGCTCTAAACTCGCTCTCTAGATCGGCAGGCCCCATTCCTGGAAGCACGCGGCAGTCGCACACGACGGCGGCCCGACCCGGCATGACGTTGCGAGCGCCTGAGCCCTGCAACAACGTGGGCGCAATCGTCGCGCCGAACAACGGCGGCAGGTCTTCGGCGTAGGTCGGGTGAAGCGTCACGGCCTTGGCGAGAGCTTCGTCGAGGTCTTCGTCTTCGAAGTCCCCCACCAGGATCTCGAGCATGCGACGAGTCTCGGGGAGCAGCGTCCTCTTGGTCTGATGCCGCCCGAGCCGGTCGATAAGTGTCGCCAGGAGGAGCACCGCGTTGTCGCCGGCCGCCGGCGTCGACGCGTGGCCGGCTTCACCGAGGGCCGTGACGCGGACGGGCAGCGTCGCCTTCTCGCCGACGTTGATCGGTACGACCACGCGTCCGTCGGCCAGCGTGAGGCGCGTCCCGCCACCCTCATCGATCGAATAGTCACAGCGGATATCGGGCCGTTCGTTCCTCAGCCAGCACAAACCAACCTCGAACTCTCCGTTCTCCTCATCGGCCTGCGCGATGAACACGAGGTCGCCCTTGGGGCGGAAGCCGGATCTCGCAAGGAGCGCCATGGTGACGGCCCGGGTGGCGGTCTCGCACTTCATGTCGACCGCGCCCCGGCCCCAGATGTAGCCCTCGTCGTCGAGGTGCGCTTCGAAAGGGGGATGAGTCCAGTCCTGGGCGTCGGCCGGCACGACGTCGGTGTGCCCGCAGAACGCGAGCGATGGTCCCTCACCGGTTCCAGGTATGCGAGCGATCAGGTTGGCGCGCTTGGGCTCGCGAGCGACGAGCTCGCATTCGACACCCGAGGCCTCGAGGTAGTCCCGAAGCAGTTCGGCGGCCTCGGTCTCGTTCCCCGGAGGATTCGAGGTGTCGACGCGGATCAGATCGCGCAAGA
>JBOGWV010000228.1:0-32947 GCA_050693975.1 Actinomycetota bacterium | reverse complement strand
TTGGAAAAGGCGGTCAACAACAGAGAACCCGGAACGACATTCTGCATTGGAAAGGGCACCTACAGCGTGGCCCACCAAGGTCTGAAACTCCAGGATGGCGACATCTTGGACGGGGCGGGACGAGCCCATCCCGGTACCGGAGGGAAAAGACCCCTGGTTCGTATCGTGGGTCAGGGGACCAGCGTGATTGCGGGAGGCGACCGCGTCACACTGCGAGACATCAGTGTCACCGACGCCGAGAACAACACGGGATGCACCAGCGCGACCACGTGTGGGCAAACGGTGAAACCCGGCAATCACTGGCGCATCAAGCGGGTGCGAATTCACCACGCCGACGCTCAATGTATCGGGTCGGCGGGACACAGCCTGGTAATCGTCGACTCTGAACTCGACCATTGTGGAAACCGCTTTGACGGAAAGGGCCAGAACGGTTTCGCTGGTGCCATCAAGGCCGGAGCCAACGGCGCATTCACGATCAGAAGGTCTCACGTTCACAACAACAACCAAGGTGTGTGGTGCGACGTCGATTGCTCTAGCGAACACATGCCCTTAACCGTCGTGAACAATCGGATTCTCAACAACTACTCGTTTGGCGTTCACTACGAGCACACGACCATGAAGTCGTCTACGCCGGCGTATGCAAACATCGAAGACAACGTAGTGCGGGGCAACAACTGGGGCGAGCTTCCCACCAAGGCGGACATCGGAATAATGTCGGCCGAGAACGCCCAGGTCAAGAACAATAGGGTCGGAGTTACCAAGGCTCACCCGAGCAATGGGACGGGGATCATCTTCAGAAACACTAAAGGTCGGGGCAGCGCTTCAGGAACGGCATCAGGTAACCAGATGGGCGGAGACTCGCTGGAAGGATGCCTGCTTGCCGGAGTCGTTTGCAAGTAGAGGCTTAAGCTCCGATTTGGTGTCCCGAGGATCTCGGGACTCGACTCTTGCTTGGTGGCAGCGGTGGAAGGGGGGCCGTGGTCCTACTTCCTCGCAGCGTAGCTCCGTCCCGCAAGCCGAAGGCTAGCGTCAAAAAGAACAGCTGAGTGTCCCCTCCGCCCTCAATGCTCCCCCCTGTAATGGTTCGCACGATGAGAGCTGTGAGAAGTACGGCCGGAACTAATCGGCCGGGACCACCAAACACCCGAGCTAACGATCGCCACCACGCGGTTAGCAGCGCCAGCGCCAACAGAGCGACTCCGACGATTCCTGTTCCGACCAGCGCCTCGACCCACGTGCTGTGCAGGTTTGAGGCGGCCCCCTTTTCGGTGTCCAGGTCGTCCAGCACTACCAATCTGCTTGCGGTCTGGAGCCCTCCTCCGATGATGGGAGATTGCCGCCATACGGGTAGGGCGGTAGACCAGTAGGTCACCCGACCCGACAATCGGCTCGCCCGTTCGGTGTCCTGGCCTCGGAGAAGATAGGGTTGCGCCTCCTCGAACATCCCAGACCCGAGCGTGGTGATTGCCAACACGACAACTACGGCCAATCCCGCCATCACCTTTCTCCCGCTGACGAGTAACAGGATCGCAGCTCCGGCGACGAACATGGCGTACCCGGTGCGGTACTGAGCGGCAATGAGGGTCGCGAGGCCGAACCCGACGAGCAGAATGGACACAGCCGGCCGGGGTCCTATTTCCCGGCCTCGTGCCAATAGTCGGGCCATGGACCACAGCGCTACCACAACCGAGAGATAGCCCAGCGTGTTCGACGAGATATGCGGGAAGATTCCCACGAGACGAACGGGGATTGGACTGTTGATTCGCTCGAGCCCGCCGAAAGCAACCGCACCGACCCACGCTGAACCCAGCATTAACACGGCGTACCAAAAGATCATGGTCTCTATTCGCTGCAGAGCCTCTTTCCCGCCCGTTCTGTACGCGCCTGCAACGACCAAGAGCCCTGCTACCATCTCAGTGGCTCTGTAGGAAGTGAGCAGGGGGTTCACCGAAACCACCAGCCCCATGAAAGCGACAAGCGCGTAGGCCGAGTAGTAACGAACGGGGCGCGTGGTCAGGCGTTCGGCCGCCTTTGCGTGCGGCGCACTCAGCGCGAGTAAACCCAGCGCCGCTGCCAACCCTGTACAAGCCAACCTGAACAGAGAAAAAACGTCGAAGGGGTTCTCGGTCAACTCGGTTGCGGTCTGGGGGCCCCCTGCAAACGAGTACCGGAGAGTGAGAGTCGATAGCAGAATGAGAAGCACCGGCACCTCGATCGCAACGTAGCCTGGACGAGTGCGCTCCAGACCATGGATGACGATCGCGGCCGCAGCGAAGAGGACCGTAATGGAAGCCACACCCCCCGCGAGCGGACCCTCCAACGAGACGGCGACACCTGCTCCCACGCCGCCAAGGGCAATCAGAAGGATTGCCAGAGCTGGGCCGAGGACCTTACTCGGGGATCCGGCTGGCGGCAGTGCGACTCTCATCTATGTCCTCAAGCTATTCCATGTGGCTCGGCTAGTGACCTTATCTAACGGGGTGGACGCTTGCGTCGCCCGAGTATGGAAGCGAACCTGGTTTTGATTGCCTCGATGACTTCTCTCTCCTCGGGATCGAGTCCCAGGAGTTTGAGGAACCCCAGGTAAACCACTCCGGCGACGACGAGACTGGTTAGGGCCATCGACATCGAGGTTCCCAAAATAAGCCTGAGGAGGACGAGGACTCCGCCGCCGACCAGTGTTGCGGCGAGGGGCTTGTAGAAGGTGCGTCCAAAGGGCTGGATACCGACGATGATCTTTCCCTCGACCACTCGAGCGATATTCAGCAGAATCGTCACGATGGCGTCGACAACCGCCATCCCGATCACTCCGTAGATCGGCACTAGCCATATTCCCAGTCCGGCGTACAAGCCGACGCTCGTCAGAGAGTTGATGAGGTTGATGCCGGGTCTTCCTGTCATTGACAGAAGATGGCTCGAGGGACCGGTGGCGACGAAGAATAGATTGCCGGCGGCAAGGATAAGGACCAAGACGGCCGCGTCGGCCGCGCCTTGCCCGCCAATCAACCTCGTGAAGAATTCGGGCTGAATCATCATTGCCACGAAGATTGGAACTGAAAAGGTCGCCACCCACCGATTGATGGTCTGGTACAGGGACTGAAGTCTCAACAAATCGCCCCGGTGGTACAGGTCGACGACAACGGGGGCCCATATGCCCACGATGCTTCCCAAGAACAGTCCACCCGCCAATTGAAGAGACTGGGCAATGCCGTAAAGGCCGACTTGTTCGTCACCGCGGAAGGCGCCGACTAGGAGCACCCCGAGACCAAGCGACTGCGTGCTGAAGAGTGACACTCCTGCCTGTGGGAACGCAAATCGCAACATGGCCCCCACGTCTGCTCGAGGCGTTGCCTTGCGCTCGTCCGTCGACAGCAACCTGCGGTAGTACCAGAGGCTCGCGGCCAAAGCGATGGCCGCGCTCACAACGAGAGCAGCTACCGCCCCGGCGACGGCGAGACCTACGGTGAGGGCAATCAAGGTCAGCCCGTAGCGAGTTGCGGGCTGTATGACGTTGCCGACCATGACCGAGGGAGTCATCGTCTTGTAGGCCTGCGTGCAAAAGCGCATCACCTGCATGCATCCGTACAACGGGATAAAGGCCGCGCCTACTCTCAGCAGGAACGCAAGATAATTGGTCGCCGAAGCAGAATCGGCGAACACCGCCGCAAGTTCATCGGCATAAACAAATACGACGAGGAACACCAGGGACGACGCGATTGCGGCCCCGGCCAGAGCGACACGCGCCGCGCCCCGAGCGACCTCCGGATCGTTGGCGGCGCGTGCTTGAGCAATGAAACGCACGGCCGCAGCTGGGAATCCGCCCGCGGCGAGAGTCGTAGCTATCATGAGTATCTGAAACACTTGGCGGTAGAGACCGTAGTCCGCGGTCCCAAGAAAGCGCACCGCGATCGCAACGAACACGAACGTGAGCCCCTTTTGAGTGAACTGACCCAAAAGTTGAACGGCTCCGCCCTTGGCGACCACCCGCACATCGGCCGCGCGATTCGATCTCAGCTCAGGGCTAGGAAACGACTCCCCCTTCACAGATGTCTCATGTGAAGCGCGTTACCAGTCCAGATCGCGTTCATAGCCGAGTTCGACAAGTTGCTCGCCCGCCAGATCCTTGAACGCCCGCGTATGCTCCTCAGTAAAGTGATTCCGCCAGTCACCTATCACTCCCTTACGGAAGGTAGAGCTCCGCGGTGACCATGTTCGCCCGGCGATGGCTTTGGCGTCATCGGTCGTCAATGGGCGACCAATGTGGTTCCCGATGGACTCGATCTCATCTACCTGGTCAGCATCCGTGCCCCCGCCGCGTGCCCCGACGAGACGCTCGAAGCGGCAGATGTAAGTGTTGGGCTGCTCGATCCATTGCCGGTACCTCGCTATTCGTCGAGCAACGGAAGGTAGCCCCCGACCGCTAGCGTCGGGGGGGAGGCCGACGATGACGGCCATAAGCCTGTCCTCCAAACTGGGAAGCTCCTTCATCCGTTCATGAAGGAAGTGACGCTCCAGATGCGACAGATAGTGAGCGCTCGACACAACAACATCGCGAGGATCGCGGACGATATTCACCGTCTTGTAATCCAGCTTGTCCAGAATCGCCACCAACTCAGGAAGCGGAGCAAAGTGAGCCGTCAGGAACTGGCCCTTGTTGACCGACGCCAGCGACTTCTCTAGCTTCGACCAATCGAAGACGGGCGATGCGAGCTCTCCCGATAGAGACTCGTCCCTAAAGTTTCTGAGGGCGTAATGCCTGCCGGAGAACATCAAACGTGGAAAGTTCTTTAGCAGACTCGATAGAAGGTGGGTTCCCGCCTTGGGCATACTCGTCGCAAGCACTCGCGGACCCGGATAAAACACCATGGCGCGCGCGTATGCCCGATAAGCGGGAAACGCGACTTTTCGGAGGTGCTCGCTTTCGGTGACTGTCCGAGCGATCCCGGCCATTTGTGCCATTCCACTTGTTGGACCAATTAGAGGCCAAATGATACCTGCGTGCGCAGGTGAAAATCAGAGATCCAGCGTGGATGCGTATCCGAGCTTCTGCGTAGTCGGGGCGATGATCGGGAAGATTCGTCCGATTTCGTCCCCCCGCTCCCTCCATTTGTCCGGCCTCGGTGGACTGTTGACCTGAACTTGATGAGCCGGAAGATTCGAGGCCATGGCGATGACCTCATCGGAGTGAGGAAGGGCAAGGAAATCGAGCAATCTTTCGATTTCCTCAACCGGTTGAGCCACGAGGGACTCGTACGTCAACTCGACGATCGACCCGCCTGGAACCTTCTCCATATCCGAAAGGGCCGTTTCGTAGGAGGCGACGTACTGGTGCGCGGCCACATCGGCGATGGTGGTGCCCATCAGGTCACGCCAGCCCGCCGGAAGAAGATAGCTCCACAGGCGTCCTCGATACTCCGCCAGCTCGAGATTCTCGGGAAGACGGTAAGAGATGCCGTGTCTCAAGCTCCATCCCTCGATAAGCGAGCTGACCGTAGGGGGGCCGTCACGCTTCAACAGAACGAAGGTCGCTGATGGAAAAAGCTCGAGGAGATACGGAATCCGTAGGCTGTTCCGGGGCGTCTTGTCCAAGAACCTGCCTCCCCTGGTCATTCTCTCTATCGCGGCATAAAGAAACGGGCGCTCTCCGGGCTTGATGTCCTCTGCGGCAAGCCGGTCGGATGTCCAGTTACGGGTGCGGGGATGCTGAAACGTATTCCAGAGGATGTGACCCTCGCCAACCGGAGTGCTCACGGCTCGGTGGCTTTGGAGCAATCTGAAGAGAAGTGTGGTTCCCGAACGGGGGCAACCGATGATGAAGATGGGATCGGCCGGCGGCGGAGCATCCTGCTTGCGACGAACGGCGGCCCTGAGCCACATCCGGCGAGCGTGAAGCTGTCGTCTCTTGATGAAGAGTTCCACTCTGTGTGGCAGAGGGTCGCCGATCACGCCCGGCTCGGGTTTCTGAGTGCGGCGCTTCAGCGACTTCCAGGTCGTTTTGAGGTTGTCGGTCATTTGAGCTCACTCAGGGCTCGGGATGTCGCGCGCACTGGATACCCGTAACGTTTAAGCAGTTGGAGGGAGATGATCGTCGTGATCCAGCGATCTCTCTGATTTTGGCGCCGAACCCATTCGTCGTCTTCCCGAAGAGTGACCAACCCTTGCCTGAAACGACTGGGGTTCCCGGCGGCGGTGTGGTTCTCACCCAAGCGAATGGACCTGCCATCCTCGAAGGGAAGGTCCGCCGCTCCTTCGTCGACGAGAGCCACGATGGATTCGATGGTGCCTGCAGGATCGGAAACAAGATCCTCATAACGAACAATGAGAGAACGATCGGTGGGATGCTTGCGGCGCACGGCCTCGGCTTCATTGTTGCGTTGCCACCATTTGACGGCACTGCGTACCGGACCGTCTGTCCTCATCAACCTCTGATCGACCTCGTCGGACTTCACACGGGTTCGTGAGTAGGAAACGGCGCGCGGGTCCCTTACGAGTTGGACGAAATAGGGCGTCACTCCGGGCAGCAGATGAAAGAGGGCGGAATGAGACGGCCTCTTTGACGAATCGACGATGACTCGAGCTCCGGTCACGTCGAAGATGGCGCCGTAGACACTATTGAGAAGGGACAGATAGCTTGCGAGCTGGGGCGCCTCGGTGCCGGCGCCTTGGTTTTTCAGCAAACGACGAGCGTCTGAAGGCCTAACGAACTGGTCTTGCCAGTTCACCACCTGCTCGGGAGCCGGAAGAGTCCGGCCCAGGTTTACCTCCGCAGCCTCGAGCACCGACGTCCAGACGGGACATTCGGCCAGAGGCTTGCCGCAGCCGCAGGTGTGGCCTCGAACCAGCCCTCGTTTCCACAGGTTGTGCAGCTCACCGACGGAAAAGAACCCGTCTAACTCTCCCAGCATGTTGTCGAGAATGGTGCTCCCACTTCTCCCTCGACCCACTATGAGTAGTACCTTCTGGTGACTGCCTGACATACTTCTCCAGTGCTGGGAGGGGCCGCGGGAGTCACGTCAAGTGTATTGGCTGGAGATTGGGAGTCCGGCGTGGAGCCAAGAGAGAACCAGGTTGCCCAACAACTGATATCTCAAGCGCGACAGGACTGGCCCATCGGTGTCGACGAATGGGAGGAAAGGGCCAGGGCGGTTCTGAGCCGTGGCACATTCGACTGGATTTGCGGCGGCGCGGGAGAAGAGTCCACCCTGCGGGCCAACCGAGCAGCGTTCGAGCGCTGGCGGCTTCGGCCGCGAACGCTCATCAACACCTCAGAGCGAAACTCCGCAATCGAGCTGTTCGACACACCCTCGGCTGCACCGTTCCTGCTGGCTCCAATCGGCGGGCAGACCGTTGCACATCGGGAAGGCGAACTCGCCGTCGCGCGCGCCGCCAAGTCGACCGGCATTCCGATGCTAATCAGTCAAGCGGCGTCCCACTCGATGGAAGATATCGCCGCGCAGTCGGGGCCCGCTCCCTACTGGTACCAGCTCTTCATCGTGAGTGACCGGGAAGTGGTCCTAAGCTTGATTCGGCGCGCCGAAGCGTGCGGTTGTAGAGCACTGGTTGTGACGGTGGACACCACCATTCCCGGGTGGCGGGACCGAGACCTGCGTAACGGCTACGTCCCTTTCCTCGAGGACGAGGGAATTCGGCAATATACGACCGACCCGGTCTTTCGTTCACGACTGGAAACAAGCCCCGAGGAAGACCCCAAGGCTGCGGGGGCAGCCATGATGCAAATGTTCCCCAACCCCTCTCTGACCTGGGACGACCTGGGTTGGTTGCGGGAGCAGACCTCGCTTCCCGTCATCGTCAAAGGCATCTTGAGAGGGGAGGACGCCGAGCGCGCGCTGGCAGCCGGAATGGACGCAATCATCGTGTCCAATCATGGAGGACGCCAGCTGGACGGCGTTATGGCCGCCCTGGACGCCCTGCCTGAGGTTCGAGACGCAGCGGGCCCAGATGCCATCGTCTTGGTGGACGGCGGGATACGGCGCGGAACCGACGTCGTGAAGGCGGTGGCCCTCGGGGCCGACGCTGTACTTCTTGGCCGCCCGTTCATCTACGGACTGGCGGTGGGCGGTCAGCAGGGGGTCGAGCACGTTATTACCACGCTCAGAGCCGAGGTTGATTCGGCATTCGCATTGGCCGGAGTGACCACGGTGAACGACCTTGATCGCTCCTTCGTGATGTCCCCTTAGCTTAGCGGTCCGGCCGAGCTCGCCCTCGCGGCTCTTGGCTAACGGTAGTTGAGTGGACTTCGCCTCCGCTGTTCCGGAGACATGCGAACCCGTCCGCCCGCATAGGCAAGACGAGTTAGAAGAGGCGCCGGGTCCCGCAGCGATTCGATGCTGTGAGCTGCTCCCCTGCGTGGCATGAAAGCTCGGCATACCGCCGCCAAACTCATTCTCTTCGACCGGAACCCTTGGGCCAGATGGCGAATATCTCCTTCCAGCCACCGATAGAAACAACCAGCCTTCCCTCGAGTGCGAGGCACGGTCATTCCGTTGAGAAGGTCGCAGTAGATAGCGAGATGGTTGGAGCCGGCCTTGACCGCAAGAGGATGAGAGGAATGGATGCGCAGGTTTAGATCTATCAGGCGCGAGCCTGCGAACTGAGCACAGAAGATCCCCTGATAGTCCCCCAGTAACCGCACCAGCTTTTCTTCGAGTTCTGGATCAGGAGAGGTCGTAACGGCGGCACTTGCCAGGCCACAACCTACGGGCCAGATGCGTAGCCATCGTTCGAACGAGGCGGCGACCAGCCGCCCTTCCCACATGACGCCGGAGACGGCATGGAGCGGGTCGTGGATCCATTCCTGCACGAGAATCTCACCTTCGCCCGCCGGCACTTCTAACAGCTGAGCCCGCGAGTCGACGCGCGCCGCTGAGAAAGTGCGGACGGTGGGCTTGACCACGACCGGATAGCGGAGGTCATCGGCGCGAGCCAGTGCGTCATTCCAACCGGCGAAGACGTCTGATCTTGGAACCTCAATACCCGCGTCTGCGGCGGCTGCCTCGAGCTTGGACTTGTCGGTCAGGTGCAGGTTCGGCCCACCAAGAGCAAGCAGCGACGCCTCGCTCGTCGGTAGCACCAACAAGTACGGGTGCCTACGGGACTCTCGCTCGACTGTCTCGACGTAGCCGAGTTCGTTCACATGAGGAACGTGCACGCGCTGCTGGCTGTATCGCGATACCGAAGCTCGTGACGTCCCCTCGGAAACCGTCACGACGGAGCTGTAGCCCGCTGAATGCAGAGCACGAACGGCGGCGATGCAGTCACGGCTCCCCCCGTGCCCCCCATCCGTGACGAGAACCCGGCGGCGGACCTCCATCACTTAGCGACCCATGCTCAAGAGAAGAGTCCTCCGGGCATCGAGGCCCACCCTGCCGTCGCTCGTACTGGGGTCGAGCTCCGCGGCGCTGATCCTGAGGTAGGAGACCAGGCCCTCCGAAGCGCCGGACGGGGGAAGCTCGGCCCCGGCCGCGTAGGCGCGCAGTGCCGTTCCCACCCATCCTTCACCCTCGAGCCCTCGCAGGATGGCCCTGGTTCCCGGGCGCTTGAGTAAGGCGTGCCCCTGAACGACATAGTGCCAGAGATCGTGCCACGCGACGCCCTGGAAGCCGGAGCTCTCCCAGTCGATGACGACCCATTTGTCACCGGCCCTCAACAAGTTCCAGGGCGCGAAGTCGCCGTGTGAGGCACCGGTGGTCCCAGACGAGTCGCCGCGCTTGAAGAACGTTCCCAGCGCACGCGCAACCTCCTCGGGCAGATGCCACGGACGCGGGCGCGGGCTCCAAGTCACCGCCTCGAGCACCATCAATCCGGTGCGCGCCTCGAGCAATCGTGGCGGGGCCAGTGGTGGCGGCAGACTTCCTCCAAATTCTCGTAGGTTGGCGGCCTCACGTTCGAGTGCCGCCACACCGGCTCGATCCGAAGCGATCTTCGCCGCTGCTACCGCGCCTCCATCCGGCGCAAGGATCAAGGCCACGTAGCGGCCGGCATGATTGGCGCGGGCGACGGCAACGCTTCCACCCTGTGGCACCCAGCTCGCTATGGCCTTGTCGACCGCGTCTGGAGGCGGGTGGCCGGCGGGAAGAAGCTTGAGGAAACCCAGGCGCGCAAGAGCTCGTCCAAGCTCCCATCCCAGGATCCCCTTAAGCGTGACGGGGTGATAGACCTGCAACCCGGCGGCGGCAATCGGAGCGGACGTTCTCGGAAGAACCCAGCGCGGGTCGCCGGTGCGGGGCAGGTTGACTGCACTCGAGGAACGAGACGATCCCATTGAGGCCGTCAATCTATTCACGTCGTTCTCGGCGTTGGCCAGCACCTCGTGAGCCGGTAGGGACGCATCGAGGAACGAGCGGGGCTGAGAGGCCGGCAATCGCTCTCGCCAGGTTTCGAGCTGCCTGCGCAACTCTTCGATGGGCAGTTCCTTCTTCCGCTCGAATACCACCTCGGCGGGGGCCTCGAGGATTAGCAGCAGGTCGGGGTGCGGAAGCAGTCGGCCCAGATACCACATCAACCAAGACGGCAGCTTCATCCGGTAACGAGTCGGATCGACGGCCATGTCCCACCACCCACGTTCGAGGATCACCCACCCACCTTTTCGAACGAACGGCCGGACCCTGAGGAACCAACCTAGTAGGTAGTCCGAGTAGACGTACGCCACCTTGGCCAGGGACACCAAAGGCGGATAGGTGGGGTCCTTGTGCGGCTCCGTTACCGGAACACGAGGGACCGTCCGCCTCGGGAGTAGGCCCACATTGCGGATTCGCATGGTTCCGTGACTTTGAAGAGCTCCGGCGAGCAGGGAATCGATCAGCGTGCTCTTACCGACACCATCGGGACCTACCACGGAGAGGACTCCGCCACGCGATCCATTACGTTCCTCAAGCTTCTCTTTAGTCATGGTCGCCCGCGTCGTAGGAAACCCGATGGCTGCGTGCCACTTGCTCCAGCCAGTCGTCTACGTCCCCCGGAATCTTTCTCGCCCGTCCCAGACTCGTACGCATGATCTCGCAGTCTCTCTTCACGCGTCGTGCACGAAGTCTCCCCACGACCGTCCCCGGCTCGGTCACTCCTTTAAGCGCATACCGAGCCTCTACGGTGGCCATCGCTCGTCTGTTCCACTGGCCCCGCATGGCCGCATCGGCTCCGTCAAGCACGGAATCCTCGACCCGGGCGAAAACGGAAGCGGCCGCCTCGCGCATTCCAGTCGGGTCGGAAGCCAGCAGCTCGATAACGTTCTCCTTCCTCAAGGTCTTCGGCTTGGGGCGCCCACCTGGTCCCGTTCCGCTAATAACTAGCTTGACGAGTCCCTCTGCACCTGCGCGCAGTCGCCTAAAACCCCTCGGGTCCATCTCCATGAGATGCGCGATGTCGCTAGGCTCGAAGACCGTCGACCCACGGAACGTAATCCGATCTCGCACATCTAGCTGGAGAAAATCGGGCACGGACTTGTCGACGGTGAGAAAGAACACGGCGTTAGGCATGTGCCGGCAAACGATGACCGGGCCGAGACCCACTTCGCCCGCCCAGTACTGAGCAAGAATTCGAATGCCCTCCCATTCCGATCTCGCGGCGATGAAGTCGACATCACCTTCACCGGTCAGACCCGCCTCGGCGTTCTTCCACACCCCTTGGTCCGCAGACGAGGCACTGAGTTTGTTCAAGAGCGGAAGCCAGAGTGAAGAAAGATCTCTCTCCATTGGCTCGTCCTACCGCTTCGTCGCTGCGGGAATCTCGCCTTCGCGCGCCACTCGTTCGACCCAAATATTGATGTCGCCCTTAATCGTCCGCCCGTCAACGAAGATGGTCCGAAGCAACTGACAGTGCTTCTTCACTCTCTTCGCGCGAAAGCGGCTAAGCACGATCTCCGGTTCGCCGAGCGCGCCGAGGAGTGCCCGCCCCTCGACCTGAAGCATCGCGGCGCGATCCCAGTGACCCGCCACGAGGGCCCTAGCTGCGCGCAGAATGGCATCCTCCGCCCCACCAAAGAGCCGAGCAGCAGCTGCCACGCCCTCAGGATCGGAAGCGAGAAACTCAACCACTCGCTTGCGGCGCAGACCTTCCTCGTTACGCCGTCCGCCCCACTTCAAACCGTTCTGAGTGAGAAGCGTGACGCCTTCCGCTCCCGGCCGTACCCGCCGGAACCCCCTATCGTCGATCTCCATCATGGGCCTCAGGTCGCTTGGACGAAACACCGTCCAGCCTCGGAAGTACTTCCGCGCGTTCACGTCCAATTCGAAGAGAGTGCCGCTCTCCTGGTCCACGGCAACCAGGAACAGGACGCCCTGCACGTGCCGGCACGCCGCCACCGGATCGAGAGAATGCCCGGCCGCCCAATCGGAGAACTCTTCCGCTATGCGTTCCCAATCGGACTCGGGCGCGGTCGAGTCGAAGTCCCCCTCCCCCATCAACGCCGAATCGGCGTTCTTCCACAAGCCCCAATCGGGGAAACGCTCGGTCAAGCGAGCCAGAAGTGGCAGCCACATGGCATTGAGATCACGAGGCGGTTGGGGCGACGTCATAAAAGGGCCTCGGCCTGATCCAACCAGATTCGAGCCACCATGTCCCACCCAAGCTCGTCTCGAACCACCTTTGCTCCCTTGTTGCCTACGGCCGCGGCATCGTTATCCCGCAGTCGCCTGAGACCTTGCGCAAGCCCATCGGGGGTGGCATCCGCGATGAGCCCGCCACCTCTATCGCTAAGGTACCGACCCAGCGGATATGGAGTCGCCAGAGTTGGGACCCCCAGAGCAACAGATTCGAGCACCGAGTTGGGGCAAGCATCCCATCGAGATGGATACACGAATCCCGCCGCGGCCGTGAGCAGCTTCAGCTTCTGGTCCCCGTGGACGGGGTCACCTACGCTGACCCAGTCTCCGAGTTTCCTTTCTTCTATCCAGCGACGTACGAGCTTCTTCTTGGCTCTCCAGTCCGGACCGTGAAGGCGAAGATCGGGCCGCTCGGCCGCCGGCAGAAGTCGCACCGCATCCAGCAGGAGGTCCAACCCTTTGTGCTCGGGATCGAAGCGTCCTAGCCACAGGATGTAGCCCCCACTGCCCCCATCCCACAAGTCGCCCTTGGGGATCTCTCTTCCGTTGGAGGCGACGATGACCGGGCCCCGGTAGCCCAGGTCCGTCAGGTGCGCTCGCTCCGACTCAAAGAAGACATGAATGGCCCGAGCCTCGTGGACGAGACGCTTCTCCCAGGCCGCCCACCAGATGCGCTTGAGCCACCTTTTCCGCGCAACGATGTGGGGATCATAGGCGCCGCGCGGCTCCAGAACATAAAAGACACCTAGCTTTCTGGCAGCGGCCGCTGCGCGAACGTTCCGAAGAGTCCAGCCAGAATGGAGAACGAGAAGGTCAGTTCCCTTGAGGACATCTTCGAGTCCGAGCGGAAACTTTAGCTCGCGGCGTCCCGCGTGCCGGACCTGAACCCACTCAACGTTCTCGTCGTCCGGTGGGGACACCCCCTCGTCATATGCGATGACGGCCTCGGTTCCGCAGCGCGCCATCGATCGCGACCAGTTCCTAACCGCGCTCGTCATGCCGCCATCCCCAACCAGAGCCCTGGGGTAATAACGAACGATCCTCACTTCAACCTCTTCATGAAGCGGCGGCAGCCACAATCATCGGCTTGATGCACCTGCCGCAGGACGCGTCCACCCGGCCGCGACTAGAAACATAGTCAACGCGAACTAACCCTTCTCCCGGCTCCACGGAAACGCCGGCAACCTCGACCGACCCGCGGGCTCGTCAAGCTCGTATGAATAATTGGTCGGCGCATGAGATCCGTAGGCGTGCGCCTTCGAGGGATCGAAGTTGTGGAGCACAGAACCGATAACGTTGGCATCGACCTGCATGAGCTGGATGCAGGCTTGATGCACCGCACCCCGTCTGGTCTTGGAGCCATCGGCAACAAGAACCACGCCGTCGCACGCTCGGGCGACGATCATCGCGTCGGCCACAGCCAGCACCGGTGGAGAATCTATGAGCACGAAATCAGCGGAATCACGCAGCTCCTTTAGCAGATCAATCATCGCGTCGGAGCCAAGCAATTCTGCGGGGTTTCCGGGAATCGGGCCGCTGGAGAGCAGTTGCACATTGCTCGCCGAACCTCCCACAGGCCTTAGTACCTCGCTGACTTTGACCTCCCCCGCCAGTACGTTCGTCAGGCCCTTCCGAGGGTTGACGCCAAAGAACGACTGCAGACGAGGTCTCCTCAGATCACCCGACACGACCACGACCCGCTTCCCGGCCTGCCCCAGGACCACCGCGAGATTGGCGCTGGTGGCGGTCTTGCCCTCCTGCTCGTTCGCGCTGGAAATCATGAGCGTCTTGATGGTGCCCTGCGATGCGGTGAAAAGCACGGCGGTGCGCAAGGTCCTGTATGACTCCGAGGCAACCGACTGGGGTTCTTCACGGGTCACCAGATACGTCTGATGAGCATGCTTCCAAGCTGCAACATGTGGCACCAGCGTGAGCACGGGGACCCCCGATGCACTCTCGAGATCCGATCTTCCCGAGAGTCGCTCGTCCAGACGCTCTCTGAGGAACGCCAATCCGACTCCGCCGGCGAGACCTACTAGCAAGGCGAGCAAAAGATTGGTTACCGGGGTCGGACTCGAGGGTGCGGTCGGAGTCTCGGCCAGAAACAACACTTGTCCCACATCCAGCGTGCTCGGAGACGCCAGCGAGAACAGCTTGGTTCGCTCGAAGGCGATCTGCTGACTGAGCGTGTTCGCCTCGTCACTGAGGGCGGCGGTCGTAGCTTCGTCCTCCGAAACGCCGATCTGGGCCCGAATGCCATCGAGCTGCTCCTGCAGGACATCGATCTGGTCCTGAATCGAGGAGGCGACGGTCTCGAGTCGAGCCTCTGATTGAGTCGACCGGTTGGTAACGTATGCATCGGCGAAAGCCTGCGCCCTGTCCGCCGCCTCTTGGGGATCTCTGTGGGTGTAACGGAAGATAAGAACGGAGGCATCAGGAGCCACAGTGACCGTCAGGTTGTCGAGCAGAGTCGAGGCGTCGTCTTCACCGATGTCTTTGGCTGCGATCGTTGCCACCTCGGGCGAGGTTGCTATGAGAGCCTCGGTCTCCAGGCTCACGTCCTCGGGATTGGCATCGGCCTCAGCCTCGAGTGAGAACGGCTGAACCAGTACCTGTGCCTCGGACTCATAGACGGGGGTCCGCGTGAAGGTATACGCAGCGGCCGCACCCACGACCAGACAGGTGAAGAGCACGATGATCCACTTACGTCGCCTGAGAACCTCGAAGTAATCGCGGAGGGTGGGCGCCTGTTCCGTAGTCATCCCGGACTCTGGCGAAGCTTGTAACCCCATCGTTCTGCTCATGCGCTGACCATAATTGCTAAAACTCTCCAAACGCCGTAGGAGCCCTTCCCCCCGGTGAATTCGTCGGTCATCCTAGTGCCCCCCTGTAGGACCTTAGAGGACGGGCTCGTCTAGGAAACGATCGATGCCTTGCCACCAGGCAGACAGCCCGGACGCCTCACTCGGCCCGGCCCTGAACCGCAGGATGCGGTCAAGCCCTCCTTTCCAATGCACGTTCTTGCCTTCAGTCTGCATCCCGTCGGGCCCTTCGATACTCCACGTCGCAGGAATCTCGAGGTCCACGCTCAAGAGAGCGTCTTCGACCAAAGGTTGAGGGACCACCTCGAGCTCGTAGCGGTTTTCGGCGGGAAGGTCGTAGGCCACACTCACCTCGGTCTCTTGGCCCTTGGGAATCTCCAGGTAGAGCCCGATCGCACTAAAACCATCCTCAGGTTGCTCGAAGAAATCCGCGGGTTGGTCGCCCACGGCCACGCTCACGAGCTCGGCCTCCTCCGGCACATAGATCTCGACGACATTCTTGAACAGCCCATAGGGGAGGTACTGATACTCAAAGCGAGTCAATCCACGGGGGGTCAAGTTCTCTATCGACACTCTGGTCACGCATCGAGCCGCACTCTCGCCGTCGATCTCACAGCCGTGATGGATCCTCCGACGAGCGTACGAATCAAGTTTGTTGCCTCCAACGTTCTGGACGGTGGCGAGTACTCCGTCGTATTCCGGAGCGGCCAGCTCTCGGCTCAGGCCCACACGCTCCAGGACCGCCGCCTCATCGGGGGCGAAAGCGACCACACTGAGATGGCCCCCAGCGAACGCCTCAGCCGCAGACCGTATTACGGCCGGGCGACCGAATCCTCGCTCGAAGATCACTTCGAAGGCGGCGCGGCCCAGACCGATCAAGGAATCCCGGCGTCGGGACACCCCCCCACCGAGCTCCTTGTAAGCGTCCCGATACACATACTGAGGGAGCTCGGATGCCGTTAGCGACCTGTCCGTTGTGGGGATTTCGAGGTTGGCAGCCGGGGGCATCAGCGCGGCCAGGCCCCGGGGGTCGACGAAGATGACACCATCCGTCTGCTCGCCGGCGGTCAGCTCGAACAGGCGACTGGCGACCAGGGCCACATCGGGAAGGTCTGGGGATGAGGTCGCCGTCACCCACCTGGTGGTGTCCGCCTTATAGCTACCGAAATGCTCTTCGAAGTCAGGCGGAGCGGGGACCGTACGATATGGAGGCTCGTCCGCGAGCTCTTTGTAGTGCGAAAACTTGCCCAGCGACATCCTGCCGTCCTCCACCGTCACGGAGCCAACCCCCGACAGGATTCCTCCCGCGCCTCGTAGCTCCGTGTTGTTCATTAGAGCGACCAAGTAGGTTCGCTGCTCATCCTTGCCAAGCAGCTGGGGAGCAAGGGCGACCATATCTGCCGCATTGCGAGTCGATGTCTCTAGGTCGCTCAGCCGCGACAGGAGGTCGCCCATCTCCGACCACAACGCGGGAACCAGCCATCCATTGCGACGAGACTCGAGCTCATGTATGAGACTCGTCAACTCTTCTCCTTCGGCACGAAGCGGCTCCTCGAGCCGGGTCAGCACCTCGAGATCGACGGCACCGCTATCGAACACTCCCTGGTCTTGTACCTGCTGAATGGTGCTACTCAGCTCCCCGGCCCTCCTCAGGACGGGGGCTCCGCCCTCGGCAACGGTCCGGACCGCATCGAAGTTCTGCCTGACGATCGGCAGCCAACCCACCAATCGAGCCGGCAGGGATCCGAGGGTTGCCACGACGTCGTCCAACCGGTCGCTGGCCCCCTCGATTTCCTCCGCATCGAGTTGCTGGGGGTTCTTGAGCAGAGTTCGCTGCGCCGTCCTGAGATCACCCGCTACGGAGAGAGCCACGTAGAGACACAGGGCTCCCACAAGGAACAAAAGGCCAAGCGCGGCCAGCACGATCCTTCGTTTCAAAGACGCCACCATTCTCGTATCAGCAAAAACCTTCGGCAACCACAAAGAGAAACCCAAAGTAAGGGTGCTTCCAATAAGCAGTTGCCGCTAAATGATGGGTGAGCCATGCCGGGAGGTATCCGGACAAGCCGCCCTCGGAACAAAAATAGAGCGCATTGAAACCAAAAAATTGTACCGAATTGCAAGAAAGTGGTAGCAACCCTTCCCGCAGCCCCGTATTCTCGCAGGAGTCCACCTTCGAAAGGGGCCGTATGAGAGTTGTCAAAGTCATGCTGGCGTCACTGGCCGTCGTCGCACTAATGGGCTTCTTTGTGCCGGCACTGGCCCAAGAGGGCTCAGGCGACGATCCCCCTGCGGTCCAACCGAACACGATAAACAAGGACAGCGAGGTGCTGGGCACGGCCGAGGACAACAGCGTCCTCCCGTTCACCGGCGCTCAGATGACCCTGTTCGTGGTCATTGGATTCGCCGCTATCGGTCTCGGGACGACCGCGCTTCGTGTTGCCAAGACCAGAAGGTCAGAGACCCGGCAGGCCTAGATTGGTTCGGTTGAGTCTTACCGCTTGACCTCTCACACATACTAAGTTGCTTCATGGATCGGTATCGCGGTCCACCACCCCGTGGTCGACAGCGAAGCGCGCCACCTCCAGCCGGCTGTGCATGCCCAGCTTCGCGTAGAGGTTCTGCACGTGAGTGCGGACGGTGTTCTCGCTGACTCCAAGGCTGTCCGCGACATCCTTGGGTGCCACGCCCTGCGCAACCAACCTCAGGACCGTTTGTTCGCGCTTGGTCAGCGAGGCCAGGCGCCGCAATGCTTGGCTCCGCCCGACCGGCGTGCGCTCCGAGGGGGCGCCTTCGGCGGTGAGCGCCTCGAGGATCTGCTCGAAGGAGGCGCCGAAGCCAACCGACGCCACGTCAGCAGGTATCTCGTCGCCGCCGACGGCTGCGATAATCACGGCCCTCGTCTCGGGCCAGCGTCGCCTGATCTGGCGCACCAAAGGGGCGGCACCGAGACGGGACAGATCATCGGTCACGAGGACCGCGTCCGGTCGCGTCTTGGCCGCAAGCACCATCGTCGCCAGACCGTCATTTGCCCTCCCCACGCAGTTCCAGTTCGCGAGTTCACCGAAATACTCCGCCATTACCTCGAGAAGGAGCCGGTCGCCGGACGCCACGATCACACTGTGCTCAGTCATCGCGCTGCAGATCGGGTCCCGAGATTCTGAGCACATGCCTGTCCGGGTGGGCACGCTCGTGTCTGTAGAGCAGGCGCGCCGCTTCGGCGCGCGAGTGAACCTCGAGCTTCTTCAGGAGGTTGCCAACGTGAGTTCTGACGGTGTGCGGACTGAGATAAAGGGTCTCGCCTATTGCCGCGTTGCCCATCCCTCGCGCCAGGAGACTCAGCACCTCGCGCTCGCGGGCGCTCAGCCGAGCAATCCGAGACTCCTCTCCCCCGACGCGGCGTAAGGCGCTCATGCGCTTCAGGACATCCTTGAGACGCGCTTCATCCATCAGGAAGCTTGTCTCCCGCTTGAGCATG
Source organism: Actinomycetota bacterium (assembly GCA_050693975.1). Taxonomy (GTDB): domain Bacteria; phylum Actinomycetota; class CADDZG01; order CADDZG01; family WHSQ01; genus WHSV01. Next base: position 14,090 of record JBOGWV010000228.1, on the reverse strand, counting down.
GCCGCAAGTGAGTCGATGCCGAGATCGTGGCTCAGGCAGCCGCTCGCCCCGGCATCGACCACGTCTAGCAGAGCGTCTGCTTCGAGCCCCCTGGTTAGAACCACGCACCGTGTCCGGTCGGCGACCCGCCGGATCAAGCTAAGCCCCGACCCTCCGGCGAGATGAAGCTCGGTTAGCAGAACGTCCGGACCCGACTCCTCGACGATGCTCGCCCCCTCAACCTCATCTCCCGTTACGCCGACTACCCGCCCTCCGCGCCGCTCCAGTGCAGCCGCGAGTGCTTCACCGAAGAATGGTTGGGGGTCGACTACGAGGAGCGAGAGGGTCACGTCGGTATAGTACGCACTGGCCCGGGGGGTAGCCTCGGTTGAGAGAACGATCGGAGAAGAACAGGTGCCGCGCAGAACCCGCCCCATGACCGCCTGAGAGCAGGCCATCGAAGACCTGGTCTGGGTTTCTCAACACAACTACAACATCGAGGGCACTGGCTTTGCGGTGCGGGCGACCGAGGCGGGCTGGCTCGACTACGTGGATCGGTTCATTGGTGACGCGCGCGTCGAGCAGCACTCCGAGGAGACGCCCGTGTGGCTCTTTTCCGCCGACCATCGCCCACCTCGAACCATCGCAGGAGGCAAGGTGGTCCACGGCATCAGCGTGCTGTGGCTCCAGAGCCTGCGCATCTACCGTGACCGCGGCGAAGAGAACATGGCCGGACGCCTGTTCTCCAAGATGCGCGATCTGGTCACCGAGCCGCAAAACGAGTACGTGCGCCTCAGGGCCACGGGAATCAGCCGCAACGGGAGCGCGCTCGTGATGCCGTCGTCACCCAATTCTCACCTCCCCGCCCTCGCCGGGCGGATCATGCAGAAATCGGGGGGTCGTTTTCTTGGGGACGAGGTCGTCAAGCTGGACCCGATCCTGAGGCGAGTGAGTCCGGTCGATTGGCCCCTGCTGATCGACGAAAGAGACGCCCACCTGTTCCCCGAAGGCGAATTCGCGCCCGTTCACAAGAGACGCAAGGAGCCGCAGTACATCGGGGGGGCGACACCTCGAAGGCCGCTGGCGCTTCGCTCGATCGGCGTGGATGTCTCCGAGGCCGCCGAAACGGGATGGCTGGTATTCCCCGAGTTTCTCCCCGGTGAGGAGTCGCGCCTCGAACCCTGGGGAGGAGCCGCCGCCCTGTTCAAGTTCACTGAGGCCACGCTGAACATGCACATCTGGAGTGACCGGACGCTGATGCTCGCCCGGGAGATGCTGGCCGCCCATCCCGTGTCGCGCCTCGTCGTGGGCTCGATCGAAGAGGCGAGTGATCTCGTGTCGGCGGAGCTCGACAACACCCTCGGGACGTAGCGTGGCGCGCAGCGAGGAAGAGATCGAACAGGTGATAGCGGCCGGGGGCTGAAACGACGACTTCGACCCAGGTTGGGTCGGCGAGAACTACTACCGGCTGCTCTCGACCCCCTTCGTCGTGAAAGCGATGGAGGGCAACGTACTGGACGCGCTGGACTGGCATCTGACGCCGTTCCGGAGGCCCGCGCCGCTCGACGAGATGGTCGGCGCGCTTCTCTATCACCAGGGCGATCCGCTCAGGCCCGATACCTATTGGACCTACGAACGGGGCGACGTATTCGATGGCACGCTGGCGAACGTCGTGGTCAGGGCGCTATGGGATATCCACCAGCTGCCCACCAAGTTCTCGCGTGACTTCCTCATGCTTCACGCGGGGGTAGTGGCCCGGGGGGGCCACAGCCTCCTCCTGCCGGCCGTGCAGAACACCGGAAAGTCGAGCTTGACCACCGCCCTGGTTCTCGAGGGGTTCGACTACCTGTCGGATGAGATCGGCGCGATCGACCCAATCACCGCCCGCCTCTACCCTTTCCCCAAGCACATCTGGTTGGACGACGACTCGTTGGAGCACTTTCCGGGATTGCCCGAGCGCCTCGGGGACGGGGATGCTCCGCTCGGTGAGTTCCTCCCCCAGCGATACGTTCGACCGGTGGATGATCTGGGAGCGAGAGTGTCCGGCCCCGCGCCGGCCGGCTGGATCGTGTTCCCGAGCATGGACCGAGGCGGTCCCGCTCGGCTCGAGGCCCTCGCAAAATCCGACGCCCTTCACCGGCTGGCGACAAACTGCTTCAACCTTTTCCGCTACGGCGAACGCGGTCTGTTTCTGTTCAGGAAGGTGGTCGAGGCATCCGCCGTCTTCGAGCTTCGTGGCGGAACGCCGCGCGGGCGGGCCACCCTCCTCGCCGGCCGCTTCCCCTGGTAGCGCGCCAATCAAAAGGGCCCCGGTGGGGCCCTTTTGCCGTACGAGTTTCTGGGGCTAGCCGACGAACGTGCAGGCCCTCCACTTGGTCGAGTTGCAAGCCGCGGTCGAGGTGCACTGGCGGTCGTTGCCCGCTCCCTGCTGCACCGGGCAGAGGGTGTCGCACGCACGGTTGCACGCGGGGCCGCAACCCCGGCCGAGATCCCGCTGGCCCGAGGCCTGGCAGGCGCCCATACAGCCCTCGCCCGTGTCGCCGCCGATCGAGTGGTGGCAGCTACCCGGCTGGCCCGTACCCGCGGTCTGGGCGAATGCCGGCGTCGCCGCAACGGTCTGGATGAGCGGTGCCGCCCATGCGGCGGTGGCTCCCGTAATCGCCGCCTTGCGGAGAAACTCACGCCTCTCCATGCCCTTCTGGTCGTCGCTCATCTCGTTTCCTTTCCTACGAAGCCGGGTGTTGGTGCCTGTGGACTATGGGAATCATAGGAAGGAAGGCGTCCCCCGACGATACTGTCCGCTGCGTAAGTATTCGGGGTCACCCCGGACCAGACGGCCGAGGAGTTTCAGCAGCTAGACGGGTCCTTCGCACCGGCGTCTACGAAAACTGATGTAGGGGGTCAGAGACTCATTTGTTCGAGCCCGGTGACCTGGTCAACCGTTAGGTAGAGCCGCGTCTTCAACCAGACCTAGAGCATCAAACTCCGCCACAAGGCTCTGAAGTTCCCGCTGGACGTTCTGCCGCACCAGACCATATTCCTCCGCCACTTCGGCTGAGAGTTGGGCGACGCTCGCCTCACCGTCACAGATTCGCCACACGAGGGCGGCCGATGGATTCAGGTGGTGGACCAAGCTGGAGTCATGGTTGTAGACGACCAGGCCGTCCTCCATGTCGAGTTCGAGTACATCGGCCGCTCTGCGCGGGACGTAGGTCCCGGCAACCTGAAGGTTGCCGGTGCTCGCGGAGTCCTGATCGTGTGCCCCGTGCTCGCTCATGTCATGTGCTGGTCGAGGCTCCCCGCCCTGAACGTCACCATGAGATGGACTCAGAAGAGGCCTCCTTGGCCAAGTGAACCTTCGACTCAGCGAGCACAAACTCGTCGACTCGTTGATGCGATCCGGGGTAACTCAATCATCCCTCCTTGGGAGTGAACAACGTCAGTTTGCCCCCCAACCGCAGTTCCTCTTAATACGCAGTCCTACGTATCGATGACCATTGTGCAGGGATTCGTCAGAGTTTGAGACCGGCCGCCGGGCCTGCAGGAGTACTTATTTTGGGTGAGACCGAAACCAGGCCACGGTCTGCTTCAGGCCCTCTTCGAGCTCCACCGTCGGCCTCCAGCCGAGCACGTCGGCCCCCTTTGAGTTGTCGACGAAGATGCGCTGGAGCTCACCGGGGCGCGCCGGCGCGTAGCCCGGGTCGAAGCTGGCGGCGGTGAGCTCCGCGAGCCTGGCGTGCAGCTCGTCCACCGAAAGCTCGGCGTTGCTGCCGATGTTGACGAGCTCGCCACTGCCCTTCGTCCTGGCCGCAAGAAACGCATTGACGACGTCGTCCACGTAGACAAAGTCGCGCGTTTGAGACCCATCGCCATAGATCGTGGTCGGTCGCTTGGCCAGCATGCGCCGGCAGAAGATCGCCACGACCTGTCCCTCGAGCCCCACCTCGCTCGCGGGCTCTTGGCGCGGGCCGTAGACGTTGGCGAGCGCGAGTGCCGTGAAGTCGAGGCCCTTTACAGCGCGGTAGTAGCGCAGATAGTCGAGTACGACCTTCTTGGAGACGCCATAGGGCGATTCGGGCATCGCCTCGCGCCAGAACACCTGCTCTTCGGAGACGGGAAGACGATCCTCTTCGGGCTCGCCGTAGATGCATCCTCCCGATGACGTGAAGACCACCTTTGCCGTTCCCGACTTCGACGCCGCCTCGAGAACGTTGAGTGTCCCCAGAATGTTCACCGTTGCGTCGAAGACCGGGTCCGCCACCGACTTGCGCACGTCGACCTGGGCGGCCAGGTGGCATATGACCTCCGGCCGGTGACGCCCGATGAGGTCCCCGATCGCGCCGCTGGTGACGTCCACCCGGTGGAAGCTGAACTTTCCGGTAGTCGCCCGGCGCGCCTCGGACAGGTTCGACAACGCCCCCGATGAGAGGTTGTCGACGGCGATGACGTCGTCGCCCTCGGCGAGCAGGGCATCGGTGAGGTGCGAACCGATGAATCCGGCGGCCCCCGTAACCAGTACTCGCATAGCCTCTCCTAGCTGCCGAGTTCCACCGTTTCGTGGTCGCCGATCGCCGCGCCCTCGACGGCCGCTCCCGGCGCCACCCTTGCTCCTTCGCCGAGGGTGACGTTCCTGACCGTCGCGTCGCGGCCCACGACCGCGCCCGGAAGCAGAACCGCCCGATCGACCACCGCTCCGGCTTCGACGCGCGCTCCTCTTCCCATGCAGGTCGAGGATACCCGCGCGCCCTCCCCGATCTCAGCCCCCTCGGCGCGGAGACAGAGCCCGGGGGCCGGCTCGGCCACCGCCTCGCAGACGTAGCGGCCCTCTAGCGCATCCAGGTTCGCCTGGAGGAACTTCTCGGGGGTGCCAATGTCCATCCAGTAGGCATCGGTTCCGAGTGCGTACATCGTTCGATCGTCCACAATCTCGGGGAACAGCTCGCGCTCCGCCGAGTAGACCCGGCCGGACGGAATGCGGTCGAGCACGCGCGGCTCGAGCACATAGATGCCCGCGTTGACCAGGTTCGTCGGCGCCTCGGCGCGAGGTGGTTTTTCGATGAAGCCAAGCACTCGTCCATCCGGCTCAGTGGGAACGACGCCGAAGGCTGAGGGATCGTCGACGGGCGTAAGGACCAGCGAGGCCTCCGCCTCTCGTTCGCGATGGAAGTCGAGCACCGCCGAGAGATCCACGTCGGTGAGCACGTCGCCGTTGAACGCCAGAAAGGTGTCGTCCACGACGATCTCCTGAGCGTTCTTCAGCGCTCCTGCGGTGCCGAGCGGTTCCTCCTCGTGCGTTACGCCGAGCTTGAGCCCGCGCTCCGCGGCCCGCTCCACCGTTTCTTCGAAGGCCTCGGCCAGATACGAGGTGAGCAGCACCGCCTCGTCGACACCGTGACGCTGCAGGAGGTCGAAGACATGCTCGATGTGGGCAACGTTGGCGATGGGGAGTAAGTGCTTGGGCCGGGTGTAGGTAAGCGGCCGCAGGCGGGTGCCGAACCCACCCGCGAGTATGAGCGCCTTCAAGAACCCGTCGTGCCCTTGAAGGAAAGCCCTATGAGGGCGATCCCGATCGCCACGACGGTCACACCGAGCCAGCGGAGCACCGTTACCTGCTCGTGTAGGAAGAGCCGTGCGAATGCGACGACCACGATGTAGGACAGGCCGACGAACGGATACGCGATCGACAGGTCGACACGCGACAGCACCACAAGCCAGAAGACGGCCGAGATGCCGAACAGCCCGAGACCCAGATAGAGACGCGGCTCCCTGGCTGCGCGGCCGATCGTGTCGCCGACCGCGGCGATCTCCTGGGCTCCGATTCGGCCCACCTCGTTCATGGCGACTTTCAAAGTGAACTGGCCCGCAACCGCGAAGCAAACGCTCACCACGAGTAGGCCCACGGAGAACAACGTGGACGTCGTCGACGGTCCCGTCGCGACCGGATGCACGACCTCGGGAGGTGGAACTTCAATCGCCATTGCCGACCGAGTCTAGTGCTGGGGTCAGGGCGTAGGTGTCACCGTCGGCGAGGGGCTGGGGCTCTCCTCAGGGGATGGCTCCACGGATCCATCGTTGGTCGCGTCCCTCACGCCCTCGCTCGAGGTGTCCAAGCTCCCTCTCGCATTGGTGGGCTTGAGCACCAGGAACCGGAACCAGCTGTCCTTGAGACCGAGAACGACGCGGACGTCCCAGCCGTCGACCACCAGGGTCCTGTCGGAGCCCACGATCTTCAGTCCGTTGACCGCGACCCGGCCCGATACGCCCTTGCGCACGATCCTCAGTCTCTTCAGCCTGCCGAACGAGCCGAAGCCGCTCGCCAGCCTGGACTTCAGCGTGGACCAAGCCATCCTGAGGCTCCAGCGGTAGTTCGGGTTGGCACCCCCCGCCGCGTCGTAGGGATCGTCCACGCCCTTGAGATACGGAACCTGGGTCGTACCCCACACGTTGGAGTTCGATTCCGTGTGCCCGCCGGACGACGACGAGTAGAGCGATGAAATGGGCTTGCCGTTGTGCAGGATGACGCGCTTCTTGCTGGTGTTGACGGCCTTCTTCCAGTTCCGCCAGTAGCTGCCCGAACCGGTGCGCTTGGCCTCGCCGACAAATACCTGGTCCAGTGTCGAGTCGTAGACTCCGCAGTAGCAGGGGAAGCGCGATTGTCCCGACAGAACCTTCGCGTATGCGTAGGTCCGGCCCGCGATGGCCTGCGCGCGCAGCGTTTCCTGCGGCCAGGACGCCGGGACCTCGCCGAGACCGTACAGATACTTCTGCATGGGAAGCACGGCAACCTCGCTGAGGCACTTGCCAACCGAGCAGCCGTTCGATGAGTACGACACGAACTCGATCCTTCCGAATCCGACCGCATAGCTTTTGCCCTCGGTGGCTACCTGGGTGCCGTAGCTCTGGAACTTCGCGACGAGCGGGTGATTGAGGTCTCCGAATATCGTCTTGCCTCCGCGCTTGATCCTCTTCGAGTTCTTGAAGATGCGAGCGCCACCCGTGGACGAGGCCTTGATCCTGAAGCGGTCACCGGGAACACCCTCGGCGATCTTGGTCCGGTTGCCCTTCACCTTTAGCACCATACGGCCGCCGCCGGACGACTTGACCTTGGGGAGGATGGTGATCGAGGAGCGTCCCTGAAGCATCCCCACTCGCACATCGGGACCTATGGTCCTCTCCCTGACCCGAGCGCCGGAGTAGTAATGCTGGAGGATCCGTTTCGCCCCCCAGCCGTGTTGCGCGTAGCCGAACGCCCCGTACTGCGACATGCCGATGCCGTGGCCCCAGCCCCGCCCCTTGATCTTGACCTCTTTCCCGAACGCGGCTGGGGTCGCGGCGAGCATCGAACAGGTAAGAACGACGGCCAGCAGAACGGAAACGAAGCCGCGGGGTGGGCTCGGCCGGACCGCAAAGGCAACGCGGGGTGGGCTCGGCCGGACCGCAAAGGCGACGCGGGATGATGGCATCGTCATATGGTGCACTGAATCACGCAAAAAGTCCCATTCCTTCCTTGGCCGGGGGCCATATCGACCATACGCAGTCCCGGTCAACTCCTTTTTACCTCTGCCCCAGCGCCCGCTCATAGGCGGCCGCCGTCAGGCGGGCGGTGCGCTCCCAGGTGAAGCTAAGCGCCCTGGCTCGTCCCGCCATCGCAAGTCTCCTCCTGGCATCGGCATCGCCCGCCAAGCTCCTGAGTGACTCCGCCAGGGCCTCGGTGTCGGTCGGCTCGACGAGCGCTGCCGCCTGCCCCACGACCTCAGGCGCCGCCTCGTAGGAGCCCACGACCGCGCAGGTGCCGGCCGCCATCGCCTCGAGTGGGGGGAGCCCGAAGCCCTCGTATAGGGACGGGTAACAGAAGATCTCGGCCGCTGCCAGGAGGCCCGGCAGCGTTTCGTCACCCACCCGGCCCAACAGCATGACGCCCTCGGTTGCCCTCAGCTCCTCGCCCCAACCCCTGGGGCCGGCGATCACCAGGCGCCATTCCTCGAGCTCTCCACGTATGGAGCTCCACGCCGCCAGCAGGCGAGGGAGGTTCTTGCGAGGCTCGATCGTTCCGAGCGCAAGAATGAAGGGACCTGGGATGCCCATCCCGCCCAGGGCCAACGGGCTCAACGGTCCCGCTCCGAAGAAGTGTGGAGCTATGCCCTCGGGCGTCACCGCGATGCGCCCGTCTTCGACCCCGAAGCGCTCGACGAGCTCATCGGCCACCGCCCGCGTCGGAGTGATGACCATCGACGCACGGTCGAGTGACCAGGGCACGAGCTCGCGCAGGCGTTCACCTCCGGGAAAGGTGTCGTCTCTGAAGAACGAGAGGTCGTGGATGGTGACGACGCCGGGAGTGCGACCAAGCGCCGGCAACACGAAGTTCGTGGCGTGAACGATGTCGACATCGCCGACGAGCGATTCGAGCGCCGGTCTGCCAAAGCGGCGCCACGAGGTCTGCGCGACCTTGGCTGGCAGACGCAGTCGTTTGATCGAGAGCCCTTCGGCCTTTCGAGCAGATCCCCTCATCGCCACGGCGAAGCGAAGGAGGTCGACGCCGCTCGCCTCGAGCGCGCGAGCCAGCTCGTCCACGTAGCGGCCGACCCCGGTGGGGGGAACGAGCAGAGGACCACAATCGAGGGCAACGCGCATGGCGGCCGTCAAAAGATGGCGGACTCCGCCTCGTCGGTATGGGCCACGTACCAGTCGATGGTCTCGCGTAGGCCGTCCTCGAGTCCCACCGTGGCCTCGAAACCGAACTTCTCGCGTGCACGGCTCGCGTCCACGCGCCGGCGAGGCTGACCATCTGGTCGCGACGGATCCCAGCGGAGCTGGCCATGGAAGCCGACGAGCTTCGCGATGAGCTCCGCAAGGTCTTTGATCGCGACCTCCTCCCCCGTGCCCAGATTGACGGGTTCCGCATCCTCATAGTGCTGGGCGGCCCCGACGATGCCCTCGGCGGCGTCGGTCACGAAGAGAAATTCACGCGTCGCTTGACCGGTCCCCCACACCTCGACCTGATCCGAGCCGGAGCGCTTCGCGTCGACGAACCTCTTGATGAGCGCGGGAATGACGTGGCTGACCGCGGGATTGAACTTGTCGCCCGGTCCATACAGGTTCGCCGGTAGCACGTAGATGCAGTTCTGGCCATACTGAGCGCGGTTTGCCTGGGCGTGCACGAGCAGCGCTTTCTTCGCCACCCCGTAAGGCGCGTTGGTCTCCTCGGGAAAACCGTCCCACAGCGCGTCCTCCTGAAACGGCACCGGAGTGAACTTCGGGTAGCTGCAGATGGTGCCGATCAGCACGGTCTTGGTAACTCCGGCGCGTCGCGCTCCTTCGATGACGTACGTGCCCATCAGCAGATTGGCGAGGTAGATGTCCGCGGGGTGCTCCATGTTTGCACCGATTCCGCCGACCCTCGCGGCGAGGTGAACCACCAGATCCGGGCGGGTCTCGTCGAAGAGCCGAGCCGCATCGACGGAATCGGTGAGGTCGTAGTCACGGCTTCGGGGAACGACGACGTCGGTTGCTCCCCGTTCCGCCAGCTTGCGACGCACGGCCGAGCCAAGAAAGCCCGCGCCCCCCGTCACGAGGACGCGCGCGTCTTCGAATGAAATGGTCACGGCAACATCGTAGATGTTGCGGGGCAGGCGCGGCCGGACCGCAGCACAAGACAGCGGGGCGGGCGCGGCCGGACCGCAAACAACAATGGGGCCGCCATCCCCAACCACGTTTCGTACGCCCGATTCATTTGTAGCCGGGCGTAGAAGGCCCCACAAGGCCCAAATTGGCCGATTGGGCGCCACTAGTCCGAAACCTTGGGGTCGCGAGCCTCATGGAACAATGCTGCGGATGACGGAACCTAGGGCGGGACCCGCCGGCCTGCGCGTCGCGATGACGCTCGAACAGTGTTGGCATCGCGTTCCCGGGGGAACCGCGGTGGCCACCCTGGGAGCGGCGCGCGCCCTCGCGGCACGCGACGATCTCGAGGTGGTCGGGGTAGCTGCGTGGCATCGGAACGAAGCGATCGAGGCCTGGATGCCGCCGGTGCCGGTCGGCCATCTGCCCCTGCCCCGGCTCGCCCTCTACGAGTCGTGGCATCGTCTCCGCCGGCCGCGCGTCCAGAGAGCAACCGGCCCCATCGACGTGATTCACGCCACGGCGATGCCCATCCCACCCCGATCCGCCCCCCTGGTGGTGACGGTCCACGACCTTGCGTTCCTGCGCAGCGCGGATCATTTCACGCGCCGCGGCAACTCCTTCTTCAGACGCGGGCTCGAGCTTGCGCTGCGCGACGCCGACCTCGTCTTGTGTCCGTCACAGGCGACGATCACCGACTGCATCGAGGCCGGCTTCGACGCGGCGCGGCTCCGAATGGTTCCCCACGGGGTCACCGTGCAGAGCCCGTCTCCCGACGACGTCGCGAGGGTCCGCAAGCATCACGGGCTCGACCGTCCCTACGTGCTGTGGACGGGCACGGTCGAGCCGAGAAAGAACCTGCCAGGTCTCCTGCGAGCGTGGACCATGGTCGACGCCGAGGCCGACCTCGTGCTGGTGGGACCCGAGGGATGGAGCACGGACCTCGAGGCACTGCTGCGCGGGGCGGGCTCGGCCGGACCGCAGAAGAAACGCGGGGCGGCCTCGGCCGGACCGCAGAAGAAACGCGTCAAGGTCCTGGGGTTTCTTCCGCAGCGGGACCTGGCTCCCATTTACGCGGGGGCGGAGGTCTTCTGCTACCCGAGCTTCACCGAGGGCTTCGGTCTCCCGGTGCTGGAGGCAATGGCGCAATCCACTCCGGTGGTCACCTCACGTGGCACCTCAACCGAGGAGATCGGCCGGGATGCCGTGATCCTCGTTGACCCCGCCGACCCGGCCGCGATCGCGGAGGGCATCGGACGCATCCTGGATGACGCGGAGCTCGGCTCGCAGCTGGCGAGCAAGGGCCGCGCGCGCGCGGCAACATACACATGGGAAGCTGCCGCCGAGCTGACGCTGGCGGCTTACAGAGAGGTCGCATGGCCAAGGTAGGGATCAACCTGTTGTGGCTGGTGCCCGGGGTCGTCGGCGGCTCCGAAACCTATACGACGCGGCTTCTGCACGGCCTCGTCGAACGCTCCTCGGAGATCGATTACACGTTGTTCGCTCTGCCGCAGTTCGCCGACGCGCATACCGACCTGGCCAAGTCCTTAAAGATCGCGTTCGCTCCCGTGACGGGGCACTGGAAGTCATTTCGCATCGCCGGAGAGAACTCGTGGCTCGCCGCACAATCCCGGCGCCGTCACATCGACCTCCTGCACCACGCGGGCGGCACGGTTCCTCTCGTCAGGGGAACTCGCTCGGTGCTGACCATCCACGACCTGCAGTACCTCTACTACCCCGAGTACTTCACGAAGCCCAAGCTGAACTATCTGAAGAAAATGGTCCCGCGTTCGGCGGAGGCGGCCCGGCTCATCTTGACTCCCAGCGAGTTCTCACGTCGGACCGTGATCGAGCGGCTCAACATCGACCCCAGCATCGTGGTCGTCGTACCTCACGGGATCTCGCCGCGCACCATGAGGGCGTCTGGGGACGTGCGCGAGCGTTATGGGATATCCGGTCGCTACTTCCTCTATCCCGCGATCACCTACCCGCACAAGAACCACCTCGTGTTGATCGACGCATTCGCTAAGGTCCTCGAGCACTATCCCGACACCATGCTGGTGCTCACCGGAGCCAAGGGCTCGATGGAGGTCCGGATCGCCAAAGAGGTCGCCAAGCTCGGAATTCACGACAAGGTGCTGCGACTCGGCTACATCCCCAGCGCAGATCTCGACGCGCTTTACATGGAGGCCGAAGCGATGACCTTCCCCTCGCGCTTCGAGGGATTCGGTGCGCCGGTGCTCGAGGCGATGGCGCGGCGGTGCCCGGTGATCGCGGCGAACGCCACCGCCACGCCCGAGGTAGTCGAGGACGCGGGCATCCTCGTTTCACCCGACAACTCCGATCAGTGGGCACAGGCCATGGCCTACCTCTTGACCGACGACGTACGGCGTGAGGAACTGGCGGAATCCGGCCTGGCGCGCGCCGGTGAGTTCACGTGGAGCCGCGCCGCCGACGTGCTCGAGGACTCGTACCGCCATGCTCTGGGAACGACCCTGTGAAACTGGTCATTGTGACTCCACACTTCGCTCCCGACGTCGCGCCGACCGGAGAGGTCGTCACGCGCATAACTCACGAACTCGTCGCTCAGGGACATCGGATCGAGGTCATTACCTCGCTCCCGTGGTACAGGGAGCACCGAATCGAGCCCGGCTACGGGGGCCGGCTGGTGCGCTACGAAGACACCTCGTGGGGGCGCATCGTGCGAGTCAATCCGTTCCCAACGACCAACAAGCGCAATATCGCTCGGCGCGCCGCGTCCTTCGCCGGTTTCAGCGTGGCGTCGGCCACGCTCGGAGCGCGCGGAGAACGCGTCGACGGCGTGCTCGCCCTCTCCCCACCACTGACGCTGGGACTTACGGGCTGGGCGGTCGCCAAGCGGCGACGCGCTCCCTTGGTGTTCAACATCCAGGACGTGTATCCGGACGTAGCCATCGAACTCGGGGTACTGACCAACTCCCGGCTGGTGGCGGCCGCCCGGCGGCTGGAGAAGCTCTGTTACGCGCGCGCCGACGCGGTGACGGTGCTTGGCGACGATCTGAAAGCCAACATCTCACCGCGCGTCGACGATCCCTCGAAGGTACGCGTGATTCCCAACTTTGTTGACACTCAGTGGATCCATCCGGCAGAGCGCGACAACGCCTACCGCAGGCAGTACGGGCTGTCCGGAAAGTTCGTCGTCATGTACGCGGGCAACGTGGGGCTCTCCCAGTCACTCGACCTCGTCGTCGACGCCGCGGCCGCGCTGGCTCACGAGCGGGACATCGTGTTTGTGATCAACGGGGGCGGAGCGGCGCGCGCCGCGCTCGAAAACCGCGCCGCCGGAATGCGCAACCTCTTCTTCGTGGACATGCAGCCGGTCGACAGGCTGCCCGAGGTTCTGGCCGCGGCCGACGTCCACTTGGTGCCGCTCAAGCGCGGCCTCGCAAAGTCGAGCGTTCCCTCCAAGACCTACTCGATCCTGGCCTCGGGGAGACCGCTCGTGGCCAGCGTCGACGAGGGCAGCGAGGTCGCCAGGATCGTCGAGCGCGCGGGCGCCGGTATCGCGGTGGCGCCCGAAGACCCCGAGGCGTTGACGAAGGCGATCCGCTCGATGTACGAGCGGCGCGGCGAACTCGATTCGATGGGGGCCGGGGGGCGGTCCTTCGTCGAGGCCTGGGCCTCCCCCTCGGCGGTGGCGACCCAGTACGCAGACCTGTTTGCGGAGCTGAACCGGCGCCGCTGAACCCAGGCGCTCAACTCACACGGATTTCTTTGGTTCACGGGTACAGGTCGGGGGTCGAACGTTCGATACGTACTGTGTGGAAATATTTTGCCTGACTAATTAGTTTGACTAACCGTATGCCTAGAACGCTAAGAAAACCGATCGCGGGGCGGGCTCGGCCGGACCGCAGAAGGATATCGACCGTCGCCGAGGAAGAGCTTCCGACCCGGCTGAGGCTCGCCATAATGCGGCTCGCCCGCCGTCTTCGCCAGCAGGCGGATGCGGACTTGACACCCTCCATGCTGTCGGCGCTGGCGAGCATCGAGTACCGGCAACCCGTGACCCTGGGTGAACTGGCCACCGCCGAGCGGGTAACTCCGCCGACGATGACCAAGATCGTCGCCCGGCTTCAGAGGGCCGAGTTGGTCAGCCGCACGCCGGATGAGAACGACAAGCGGATCCAGCGCCTCCGCCTGAGCAACCAGGGCGAGCGTTTCATCGCGCGTAGCCGGTCTCGCAAGAACGCGTACCTCGCAAAGAAGCTGCGCAAGCTGAAACCGGACGAAGTGGCGAAACTCGAAGCGGCGGTTGCGGTCATGGAGAAAATCTTGGAGGACGAATAGCTTGAGTCCAGTTGTCACCGCCGCTCGGCGAACCTTCTCGTCGCTGAGCGTGCCCAATTACCGCCTCTACTTCTTCGGTCAGATCGTTTCGATGTCGGGTACCTGGATCCAGTCGGTCGCGCAGATGTGGCTCGTCTATCAGCTGACCGGTAGTGGTGTTGCCCTCG
>JBOGWV010000227.1:0-37624 GCA_050693975.1 Actinomycetota bacterium | reverse complement strand
TGACGTTCCGGCTCACCTGATGCTTTCCACAGTTCCGGCTGATCGTTTACAGATGCTCCGGCTGATGGTTGACAGTGACTCCGGGGTGATGGTTCACGCCTCTCGTCTCCCAGTTCCGAGGGTTCTCGGAGAGGAGGAGAGGAATGGCATGAGAATGGCACTCGTCGCGCCTCACACGCTGATGGCGACCTTTCCTCGAGCATGCCCCTCGGCCACGTAAGCGAGAGCCTCAGCGCTCTTGCTCAGCGGGTACGTCCTGTCGATGACGGGTGTGACCTTTCCGGATTCGATGAGCTCCTTGAGATGGAACAGGTCCTCGGTGTTCTCCTTCGAAAGGAACGGGCGCAGCCTCTGACGGACGAACAAAGAGACCATCCTCGCTTTGGCGATGCGGCCCAGGGGCCCGATCCAACGACCGCCCGTACCTCTGTTAGGTATGTAGGTTCCCTGGGAGGCGAGCACGCGTCTGCACTCCGACAAGGAGTGATCCTCGACGTTATCGAGGATGACGTCGTAGCGCTGCCCACTTTGGGTGAAGTCTTCCTTGGTGTAGTCGATGACATGGTCTGCGCCGATCGATCGGACCATGTCCACGTTCCTTGTGCTGCATACGCCGGTCACTTCCGCTCCGAACGCCTTGGCTATCTGCACGGCGAAAGTACCCACACCCCCCGATGCACCGGCGATCAAGACCTTCTGCTCGGGCTGCACTTCTCCGTGGTCGCGAAGAGCCTGGAGAGCGGTTGTCCCGGAGACTGCTACGGCCGCAGCTTGTTCGAACGTGAGATTGACCGGCTTGCGCGCAAAGTTGCTCTCTTCAGCACACGCATACTCAGCCAGGACGCCGGTGGTGCACCAGCCGAACACCTCATCGCCTGCTTGAAATCGCGTCACGTCCTTGCCGACCGCTTCAACAGACCCTGCCACATCTCTTCCCGGAACGCCGTTCTTCGGTTTGCGGATCCCGAACGCCAGGCGGACGACATACGGCAAGCCGGTCAAGACGAAGTAGTCACCCGGATGGACGGCGGCCGCCTGAACCCGAACCAATACGTCGTGATCCCCGACAGCCGGCTTGTCTATCTCCTTTGGTTGGAGGACGTTCGGCGGTCCGTACTCCTCCTGCACGATCGCCTTCATAGATTCTGCTCCTCTTCGTCCGTTCTGAGATCCTTCATCACCGCATCAACCATCCGTCTCGAGTCGCGGAGCCAATCGCCACGATATGGGTCTTGACGGTGCTGATCAGATATGGGACGCCGGTCGTGACCAACCAGTCTCCGTGGTTGATGGAGGCTGCGTGAACCCGCGCGAGCACCCCATCAGCCTTGAGTTGGGGCTTGTCGATGTCGTGGAGTCGCAAGACGTCGCTGGATCCGTAGGCGTGTTGGACGATCGCTTTCATCGAGGATCTTTCATTTGAGTGAGAATGGTGGGTAGCGGTCAGTGATCAGGAGGAAGGCGTAGGCCTCGACGCGAAGTCCCCAGCGCAGGACGCCTTCCACGAAGTCGAAGACGCCCCTCGGGTAACGACCGGTGAAGAGGATGGTGAACCAGGCGACGATCACAGCAGCGACTGCAGCGATGGCGAGGAAGAACAGCACGACGTAGTGAGGCGCGGCCAGCAGCCACTTCACCAGCGGCAGCCAGCGGTTCAGATCCTGAGCGACATCCGGATAGTCGAGGTCCAGGTGCACCGACTGCTCCTCGTCGGTGGATGGGTACCTGTCCGACATGAGCGCGAGGTAGGCGCACACTCGGGTCGAGAAGCGGGTGAGCTGGAGATTGAAATCGAACCACCAGCATGGGTACTTCTGGCGGAAGAGAATCATCAGTAGAGGCCCGAAGAACAGAAGGCCCCCCGCGGCGGCCGAAGCCTCCTTCCCGTTCTCGTAGCCCGCCTGCCATGTCCACCCACTCACGCTAGCGAGCACCAAGATGATGGGGATCGCTGCGAACAGCCGAAAAAACGTAGTCCCTCGGTTCGTGTCCTTGTCCGGATAGTCGATGGATAAGCGCGCCGGATGAACGGTGCCTGACTGCTGCATCGCGTCACTCCTTCTCTAGTTGTTCGCGGGTGTGGTGTGGTTAGTCCGCAGCGCGCAAGGCGATCGCGGGGCGGATGTTCGCTGCGCGGGATGCAGGCCACAATGTTGCGGCTAGCGATGACACGAGAGGCAGGGCCAAGATCAAGCCCAGTCCGATCCAGGGCACGATGAAAGCCACGGGCTCGTCGCCGAAGGATTCGCTCGTTCCCATCAGTAACTGCTTGGTCGTGATGAGACCCAGCACGGCACCGATCACCGTACCTTGCGCCGCGATGAAACCAGCCTCTGACAGCATGGCGGTGCGAACGAGTCCAGTTTGGAAACCCATTGCGCGCAGCATGCCTATTTCGTGACGCCGTTCTCGTACGGCTCGGACCATCACGACACCGAGACCGGCGATGCCCACTAGCAGGCCGAAGCCGAGGAAACCCTGCATGATCGCCAGAAAGCCCATGAGCTGGCCCTGGCCCTCAGTGCCTATGTCGATGAAGGTGTGCGCATCGGCTCCTTGTTCGAGGTAGTCGGAATTGAGCGCGGAGGCCACGACGTTGGCATCCGCGGCATCTGCGACCGCGAGATAGGTGCGAGTGACGACGTTCTGACCTCCGAACAGCGTGGTGGTCAGATCCCGGCTGACAAGCGCTCCGTTGTTCAGCCAATCCGTCTCACCCAGCGCCGCGATCGTCAACTCGTGGGGCTCTCCGCTTCCGGGCTCGATGACCGTGAAGGTGTCTCCCGCCGCGAACACCGCAAGGTCCACGCCGGCAACGAGGAAGTTCTCCGGCACGATAGTGAGCGACGGGTCGTCGAGTACTGCCTGGTAGACCTCGGCATCGCTTCCATAGGCCGGGTCCCTGGCGAATAGTCCAGGCGTCCCATGTGCGAGCAGACCTGCATCGAACCCGGTGATGGGCCAGGATCGAGGAGCGTCGAGGTGCGGCGCATCAAAATTGACAACGCCGCGGGAAAGCCCGGCCACGGCGGTCACGTCGTCACGGCTCTCCAGCGCACGGATATCGATGGGATTGGCCGGGTTCGTATCGAGCACGAAGTCGTAGTTGGCAGCGATCTTGTCCACGGTCTGCCCGGTGGCGTTGCTGAACGAGGCCGAGAATGAAGTGAGGATGGTCACCGTGAAGATAACGAGTGAGAACATCCCCAGCAACATCGAGGTTCGGAACCTGCGGGCGACCGGGTAGGCGATCCCCAGCTTTGGAGCAAGACCGCGGCCTCCGCGCCCCAGCAGTTCGATCGCGAACGTCCATACACGATCCAGACTGACTGCCAGAGACACCGCTCCTGTGGTTAGGACCACACCACGCACGACGAAGACGATGATGTCCGCATCACCCATGATCTTGGGGAACAACTGGTCCACCCCTAGGCCCCAGGCCAGCACCGTGCCAGAGACGATCTGGCGCGCAAGACGTTCCGGTAGGAGCTTGCGCAGCAAGGGTGCGGCAGAGAACGCGGCAAGGGGGACGCCCAGCATCAGCGGTATCGCGCTTTCTCCGGAGTAACCGGCAGAACTCAGAGCCGCGCCGACAACGATGCCAAACGCTCCCAGTGCAAGGATCCGCTTGCGCACCTTGACCACTCTCGGTTCGGGTAGGTCCCTGATGGCTCGAATGATGTTGAGCCGCGCGATGCGAACGCTGGTCACCCAGATCGTGATCAGTGAAATGACCAATCCTGTGGTGGCACCGATGGCAAGGCTCAACGGTTTGATTACGATCGGCGTAGCCGACCCTGATTCGGTCGAACCGAAGATGGGTCCGGCTACGACCGCTACGAGCCAGCCGATGCCGATCCCAGCGATGGCTCCCAGGGCGGAAGCAGCAAGCGCATATACGGCTCCTTCGACCGCAAAGACTCGAGTGAGACGACGGCGGGTGAAACCGACCGCGCGCAGCATCCCAAGCTCGGTCTTGCGCTCCTCGGCGAGCATGACGAACAGGTTGATCAGGAGCAAGATCCCTGCGAGCACGCTGAAAGCACCGATCGTGCTGAACAACTCGCTAAGGCTTGCTCCCTGGCTCTCAGCGTTGTCAAGGACGGAAGCCTTTGAAGCTTCGATCTCGACACCTGGGAGACCGGCGAAGGCAGCATCGAGGTCTACGACGGCGGCGTCTGAGAGGTGGCGAGTGTCTAGGACCCCTCCGTTCAGTGAGACCAGCAACTGGTCACGCGGTGCGGCTGCGACCAGCGTGCTCGCCTCGAACAGCTCATAGATCGTCCCGGGAGCAACGATGGCTCCCCCATAACCGGCTAGACCGACCTCGGCCACCACATCGCTGACCAGCAGCTCCACCTCCAAGCCGTAGGCGTAGAGAACCACTGGTTCACCCGGTGCCACCTTGAGCTCGCTAGCCGTGCGCTCGTTGATCAGGACCTCGCCGCGTGCGAGACCGTCTGTCTCAGCTAGGCCGGTGATCTGTGGATCTGAGCCGAAGTCACGCCCTGCCGACACGTCGAGCTCCACGATCCGGATCTGAGGCAGCGCAGCATCGTGTCCTGGCGCCTCCAACGTTCCGGTGGTCGTCGTGGTTGCCAACAGGCCATCGACGTTGTCCAGGTCGGCGGTCTCAGCCTGAGCGACTATCTTCTTGATATCGGTCTCCTTCGAGGCCGTAACCGTGATGTCGACCGGGCCGTACTCGGTTCGAGCGCTATCGGCGAAGGAAGCCTCGATGACGTCGCCAACCACCATGGACGAAGTGATGATGGCGGTACCAAGGAGCGCCCCAGCTACCACGAGGATCGCCTCGGCGCGACGACGTCCTATGTTGCGAAGGGCCATGGTGACCAGCGTCCTCTGCCGCAACGCCGCCACCGCCAGGGGGGTCAGCAGGAGCAAGGCGAGTGCGGTAAGGATGGCGACCCCGGTCATGGCGTCACCACTGCATCGGTGAGGTGGAGCTCTCCGGCCATTGGGTCGTCGTCATGCACGACCAGACCGTCGCGAACCTGCACCAGGCGCTGCCCAGAGCGGCCCAGGCCCTCGTCATGGGTCACCACGATCAGGGTCTGACCGGCGGCATGCACCTCGTGCAGCAGCTCGACGATCTCCCCGGCGGTGTGGCTGTCGAGCGCGCCGGTTGGTTCATCAGCCCACACCAGCGCCGGCTCGGCGACCAGCGCGCGCGCCACGGTCACCCGCTGTTGCTCGCCGCCGGACATCTCACCCGGCCGGTGGTCGGCGCGGTCGGCAAGACCGACCCGGGCAAGCATCTCGCGCGCCTGCTTCCTGGCGCGCTGTGGTGCCACTCCGGTGACGAGCAGTGGCAGCTCGACGTTCTCCGTGGCGGACAGGACCGGGATGAGGTTGAACGACTGGAAGATGAATCCCATCCGCTGTGCGCGATGGCGAGTTCGGTCGGCGTCCGACATCGCAAACAGGTCGGCCCCGTCGACGCTAACCGTCCCGGCGTCGATGTCGTCCAAGCCGGACAGGCAGTTGAGCAGGGTGGTCTTGCCGTTGCCGGATGGACCCATGACCATCACGAGCTCGCCCGGTCGGATGTCGAGATCGATGCCGCGCAGCGCGGGGACCTCATGGGTGCCGGTGCGGTATGTCTTGGTCACCCCGCGTGCGGACAGGATCGGCTCCTGGGAATCATGCATCGTCTGCTCCTCTTCGGTGGTTGACATGGCCTCACGATGACGGGACGCGGCAAGAACCACATCGGCTTTGGAGCCGGAGTTGCCCCAGCCGATCGGACGGCGCGCGTCTCGTACTTGCGGCTGGTCCGCAGCGCACCCGGCTTCCCTAGACTGTGATCATGGTGAGAAATGCCGTCCGCGCGCTGTGGGCCGAACCCCGCCCCTCGCAGCCGCCCGTCCGGGTATGGCGGGACTGGGCGCTCCTAGGCGTTCTCGTGCCGTGGTCGGTCCTGGACGGGATCCTCTCGTGGACGGTCCCGGTCCTCCGCGAGGATGTGGCGTGGCCGCCGGTCACAGTCACCGTCGGTGTCGTCCTGGCCTTAACGCTGTTGTGGCGGCGCACGCACCCACTCGCCGCGGTCGCGGCCGCATTCGGCTTCCTGATTGCGGTCGATGTCGCGACGATCATCGCGGCCGCCGAACCGACGACGCCGTGGAGCACCGCCTGTGTGCTCCTTCTTCCCTATTCACTGTTCCGTTGGGGGGCCGGGCGTGAGGCCGCGATCGGACTGGTCATCATCCTGGCCTGGCTGCCCGTCACGTTCACCGCCGAACCGCCCGAGAATGCCGCCGAGCTAGCGGCCGGGTACGGGTTCTTCCTGTTCTCCGCCGCGCTCGGTGCTTCGATCCGCTACCACGCCAACACCCGGATCCGCGACATCGATCAGGCGAAACTCCGCGAGCGCGAGCAGCTGGCCCGCGAGCTCCACGACACAGTCGCGCACCACGTCTCGGCCATCGCCGTCCAGGCCCAAGCCGGGCGAACCCTTGCAGCGTCCCACCCCGACCGCGCCATGGCCGCCCTTGAGATCATCGAGGAAGCGGCGTCGCGGACCCTCGACGAGATGCGCACAATGGTCGGCGTCCTGCGCGAGGGCGAAGAACCCGACTTCGTTCCGCAACCGGGAGTGACCGACATCGCGCGGCTCGCCCACCGGACCGGGGACTGGCCGCGTGTCGACGTGGAGCTGTCGGGCGACTTCGACGACCTCGCCCCGTCGGTCGGGGCCGCCATCTATCGCCTCGCCCAGGAATCGATCACGAACGCGGTGCGCCACGCCCGCCACGCAACCCGCATCTCCGTTCGTGTCGCAGACGACGACGACCGCGTGCGCCTAACCGTCCGCGACAACGGCGATGGCAGCCCGACCGGTCAGGGCTCGTGGGGCTACGGCCTCGATGGCATGACCGAGCGAGCCACACTCCTCGGCGGCACCCTCGAGGCCGGTCCCAACCCCGACAGCGGTTGGACGGTCAACGCGGTGCTGCCGAAAGCGGGTGCGGGAACATGAAGGTCCGTGTGCTCGTCGCTGATGACCAGGACATCGTCCGTGCCGGGCTCACGATGATCCTCGACGCCCAACCCGACATCGAAGTGATCGGCGAGGCCGCCAACGGCCGCGAAGCGGTCGCGCTCGCCCGCGAGCTCCGGCCCGACGTGTGCCTGTTCGACGTCCGCATGCCGGAGGTGGACGGCATCGAGGCCACCCGGCAGCTCGCCGGCCCCGACGTCGCCGAGCCGCTGGCGATCGTCGTGATCACCACCTTCGACCTCGACGAGTACGTGCACGGCGCCCTCAAGGCCGGCGCCCGGGGCTTCCTGCTCAAAGACGCCGGTCCCGCACTCCTGGCCCAGGCGATCCACGCTGCCGCCGACGGTGACGCCCTCATCGCCCCCAGCGTCACCGCCCGACTCCTTACTGCATTCTCCGACACGCACACGGGGCAGCCACCAGCTCAGCCCATCGAACCGCTCACCCGCCGGGAAGAAGAGGTCCTGATCACGGTCGCCCAGGGCTGGACCAACACCGAGATCGCCGACGATCTCCACATCAGCCTCAGCACCGTCAAGTCCCACCTCGCCAGCCTCATGCGCAAACTCCGCGCTCGAAACCGCGTCGAGATCGCCATGTGGGCCTACGAAACCGAACGCATCAAGAGCTGACCACGCAAATGGGAGAGCTGCAGGTCAAAGGCCCTTTTCGCTAGGAGCGGGCGACCAGACTCGAACTGGCGACCCTCACCTTGGCAAAGCGATGAAGGATTCCGATTCTGTGCTTTTTGGGCCGCAACTAGGCCGCGAGATGCCCATAAACAACCATGAAGAACAATGAACGACCATGAACCAAAAGCGCAGGTCAACGCCCGTTTGTGAGCAAAAGCCCAGGAGGCGGACCTACGGAAATGAGACTCTTAATCCGTAGGTTCAGGGTTCGATTCCCTGGCGACCCACGTTCGTTTCCCCAGGTCACGCGCCAAATCCGAGTTTCTGTCACAACCTCCCACCAACGTGAAAGTCCGCAATAGTCCGCAGGACGGCGGCGACATTTTCTGGGAGGCGGCGCTGCTGGCCATCCACAACATCGACAATCTCGTACAACCGACCAGCGGCGTCACGTCGGCGCGTCGCTAACGACTGATCCAAGATGACTGTCCCCGTGTAATGGTTGCGATCAGGCGGCAACATCTCGAGATCGTCCGTGAACTCGACGAGGTTCTGACGTTCCCACGCGTAGCCGCGCTGGTAGTCAGGGATTATCAGCAGGCGCTCGGAGAAAATCTGCCCGATTGTGTAGACGTTCTCCATCGGCTCCCCTAGTCGTTGCCCACCCCCGTCAGAGACAGCATGCCCTCCGGGTATGACAGGTACTCCGCCCCATTCCAATCGATTCTCGCATCAGGCGCTCACCGTGCTGGTAAGAACACAGTCTTCACTCCTGCCTTTCGCGCCAGGTCTCGAATTCCCGCTTGACCTCTCGGTAAACCGTCCCAAACGGTGGGAGATCGGCCAACTGATGCGCCAGTCTGGTCTCCCACAGGCGCTCCAGCGACTTCGCGTTGTGGATAGACCCTGAACTCGGCGGATACCCGTAACGGGCTCGATGACCGCGATCGAGATCATCGAAGGGGACGTCGAATCGCACGAGACCGGACCAGATGTCGAAGAGATCGCGGGGCTCTCTTCGGTCGTTCAGCATGTACCACTTGTTGCCGATGATCTCCGGTAGAGAGAAAACTTCTACGGATGCTTCCCTCACCTGCAGGTCCCGATAGGGCAGATCGATCTCCTCTCGGGAAGAACCCAGCGCTACCTCTACCTCCGAGTTCACATCCAGCAGGAGCTCATGATCTGCCCATTGAACCGTGGATCGAGACCAGCTTTCTCGCGGCGCACCGAAATCCAGCACCAGGTCCAACGTGGTGCGTTCGCGCGCTACCTCGATCGCGTCCCGAAGTCGAGCTTCGAGTTGGTCCACCGGTTCGAGACTTATGAAGTCCAGATCTTCCGATAGCCGGTAGTCCGGCCAGTAGACGCGCGCTAACGAGGTCCCGCCTCGGAACACGAGCTCCGGGAACGATTCGGACATCGCAACGAGGACATGGCAGAGAACGTAATCGTTCTCTACATGAGATTCGTCCAGCCCAAGCCGCCTGGCGCGCGCCCTGATCTCCGCAGGGTCAATCACGTCTTGCCAACCTCAAGCAGCTCGCCAACATCGGCATTGATCACCAGTTCCCAGCGCTTGTTTCGGTCTCCCGTCTTGTCTCTACGCGTCTTGTCAAGGGGGACATAGCGCTTCATGCGTCCTGCTATCCGTTCTAGTTCCCAGAGCACCTGTGGCTCGCCATAGCCCGTCAACTCCAACATGAATCCCAGGCGTTTGGTGAGAGCCGGCTCGCGCAGTCTCATCACGTAGCGCAGCAATCGGTCGGCGTTCAGATCGTTCTGCCGCCGTTTGAAACCTCGTACGACCTCCTCTATCCCTCCGCACAGGTCCAGGCGGTCGATGCAATCGATGAATGTTCGCTCCAGATCGGCCGTCTTGACCACATGGCCTGGTTCCAGGATGTGATCCTCGTCTCCAAAGAAACGGTGACGGGCCAGAACCACGAACCTGAAATCCACCGGTCCGACAGCCACGTCCCGCTGCGGCTTCGTGACGGCGATGAACAAGGTGCGCAGCGGATGTTGCGTCATGCGGTGGAGTCGCATCGCGGTGTAGTAGGCGAGGTAATAGGGGCCTCGATCTACGAGGGCGGCCGCGGCCTCGTACCAGTTGGTCGGAATCGCACCCGGCTCCCCCCAGGCATCCACCGGCAGGAGCGCATACGTGCCTTTCTTCAACCTCGTGGCGATCCCGGCCTCAGCCATCCGAAAGGCGAGCTGCTGAGCGCGCGCAGGAGTCACACCGAGGACCTGAGCAAGATCCTGAGTGATGAAGAAGCGCTTGCCTTCCCTGGCAAGCCTGGCGGTGGCATCCTGGATAGTCGGCATGCGCTAATCATATAGTAAACCTTACCAATAAGGCAATGTTCGTTGTTAAGATAGCGCTATATGCGCTCTAGGAAGAACGATTCTGCCTGATAGAGGAATGTCCGTAAAGTGTACAGCGCCTAGCAGCGCGGCGGGGGACGATGTGGCCCCCTACCAGCCCCTACGTCCTCGCTCGGCGGCCAGATCCGCTTCGGCCTGGAGAGCCTCTCGGAACTGGATCAGGGGTATCGACCAGAACATCGATCTTGTGAAGGCTGTTCGCACGCTGCCGCGCCGAGGACAGATCGAAATCAAAGCTCACAATGCGGCTGCAGTCCGCCAGCGTCAGATCGACGTGAACGTAGGGCCAGTCGTGCTTTCCCCTCTTGTGCTTCGTCGAGTCTTCGACCTCGGCAAACACGTACGCGCCCGCGCAATAGCCAGGCTTGTTCAAGAACTTCCGGATACGGACCCGGTAAGGCATCTCTTCCTCCTCTGTCAGCCCCTTATGGGGGCGGGCATATGGAGGGGATGCCTCCGTCACCTCCTCGGATGATTCGCGGGTCCATCACGCCACGAGAATACCGCTGACTCATCCCCAGAAGATCGCGGTGGGGTCGTTTGTTGATCTCGGTAAGCGCAGCGGATAGATCTCGCGCCTTGATCTGGCCACTGGCCGGAGTTGTAGACGGGAACGTTCACCGCAGCCATCACCACCACTCCTACGCACTCTCGGGCGAAACGGCGACCCACTTTAGTGGAGCCACTTTGAGTCGAGGTATCGGCATCTGCGATTCGCACGATCATTTGGCCCACTTGTCGCCTGGGCCCGGCGCAACCGGATGGTCTGCGCCGGGCCCGAGCCTCGTTCATTTCGGTCGGCCCAGCTTGAGGTTGGCGACCTTATCGACGAGGGATTCCGCGTACCAGGGGTCACCGTTCGCACCGATCGTGATCCCGATCGGGTCGGGCCGTTTCGGGTCGGCGAAGTCGACCGCCCTGGAAGCCTCGGTGACCACGCCGTCTTGGGTTATCCGAGCGATGTTGCCGCGGAGGTTCTGCGTGAACCACACGTTCCCATCCGGAGCCGCAGCGATACCCAGCGGGGTTGCGCCCACCGGGGTCGAGAACTCGGCGAGGTCGTGGGGGCCGGATGCACTCGGTGTGAGCCGCGCGATGAGGTCGGCGAAGATCTCGGTCACCCAAACGGTGCCATTCGGAGCAACAGTTATCCCTCTGCCCACTGCGCTCAGCGGCGTCGTGCTGACGACGCCGACCGCGGGATCGATCTCCCCGATCGCATTGGATCCGGTAAACCACACCGTCCCGTCCGGCGCCACCGCGACATCGCCAACCTCGGGAGCCGGGAAGTACGTGAACGGATCCTCGCCCGGAGCAGCGAAGACGTTGAAGCGACCGACCCGGTTGTTGAAGAAATCCGCGAACCAGATGCTGGTCGAGTCCGCCGCAACGCCGTCAAGCGGATCGCAGAACACCTCTCCACAGGGCGAAATGCTGCTGAGGACCTCTCCCGAGGTCGTGATCCGACGCAACTGACCATCGTTGTCGCTGATGTAGAGGATCCCGTCGGGACCTTGCACGATGTCATTGGTGATGCAGCCGTCGCAGACAGCAAACTCGGTGATGTCACCCCGCGGCGTGACCCGCGCGACCGAACCGGGGGTGTTGAACGTGACCGGGTCGAACGCTCCCTGGACCGTGAACCAGACGTTGCCATCGGACGCGGTCGTGACGAAGTGTGGTTCGCTACTGGTTGGCAACCTGTAGTGCTTGACTGTTCCGAGTCCTGACGCCCCCTCAGCGACCGGCAAAGTCATAACCACAATCAAGCAGGCAGCAATAACGACGCCCCATTTGCGCGCGCGCATGGATTCCTCCCCTTGTGTTTCTGACAGCCTTCTACAGCACCAAGACACACTGAATCACCGGGTGGGAAAAGGGACAATGGCATCTGGCAAATTGACCAAGTCCGAACTCGGCGAAACGCCCACATCCCTGGCGACCCACCGACCGTGCGCCATGTCATTGACTTTGCAAATCCACCGCGATCCGATGGTCGCCGGTGCGCCCGTGAATGAGGCACGGCTCGGGATACGTCCTGGGGCAAAGTATCGAATGCTGCGAGACCGTAGCTCGATACAGACGCAAGCGAGCGGGCGGTTGCACATGGTCAGACGTCCAGGTTCCCGCTCCTTGGGCGTGTGCTCCTCGAGAGAAGACCTCGATCCCGCGGTCGCGGTCGACGCCTGTCAGCTCTTCGGCGACTCCCGACATGTACACGGCCTGAGCTGTGCCGATGGGAGTCTGAGAATTGAAAATAACGATGCTCACACGGGGGCGCGCAGCGATGTTCCGTGAATGCGTTGCCTCGGGGGAGGAGACCCAGTAGAACTGGGCGTATTCCCCGGCCGAGTAGTACACAGGAGTTACCCAGGGCCGGTCGTCCTCACCTGCGGTTCCCAGCGTCATGTACAGGTTGGCGTCGATGATGCCCCGCGCGATGTCTCCCAGCTCTGGTTGGCGACTCATGGCGACCTCCCTTTCATCCGGTTAGGCACCCCCCTCGTCGTGCCGCGTATCACGACCTCTCTAGCCGGCCTGGTGGCGATTTGATCCTCAAGCTGAAAAGTGGAGCTCGCCGGCGAACACATAGAAGGCCTCGTCCCAACCATGATGGTGGAGCGGCGGCCCCTCCCACCCGGGGAACCGCATCAGCCAGATTCCTTTCTGCTGGGCTTGACCAGCGATACTGACGTGGCCGGCAAGCACCTGTCTACCACCCGCCGCGGTTGCAAGAGCGACGACTTTGGTCGGCTGCGAGACTCTGGGTCAGGCTCTGCTTGTTTCAGATCTGGCCCCGCACTCCCCACGTCCGTGCGTGTAGCCGGATGCTGCCATCGTCCTGTATTGGCAGCCGGCGCCGGAGCAGCGCACTCAGCTCGGCACGAGCGGACTCGTCCAGCGACATCGCGTAGCTCGGCGCCGGGCCTTGGCCTCCAAGGAACGGCGACCAATAGTCATCGAAGTCACGAAACACGGTATCGATGTCGATCGGCACCACCGACACTTCACGGATGGCCGCCTGTTCCCACAGAGAGCGCAGCGGCTCGGGCCTACAGATCGCAAACCGATCACCCTCGTCAAGTGACGCCGCATGCCGGTCAAGCTCAGTTGCGGCATCCCAGAAATAGCGCACCAGCTCCATCCCCCCTGCGTAGTCCCACACGTAGGCTGCGATGCTCCCTCCCGCTCGCGTAACCCTTTTCATCTCGGCCAGGGCGCGAGCCGGGTTGGGGACGAAATTCAAGACGAGGCCGGAGACCGCATAGTCGTATGAACCGTCGTCGCCCGGGAGGTGATGCGCGTCTGCCACCTCGAACTCCGCCGATCGATCGGCGATGCGATCGCGCGCGAACTTCACGTATTCCTCGGAGGGATCCACCCCCCGGACCAAGGCGGGCCGCGCAGCCCCAAGGATCGTCTCGGTCAGCGCCCCGGTACCGCATCCGATATCGAGCCATCGCCCGCCCGGAGCCGAAGCCAACCAGTCGATGAAGCGCGTCGCCACCAGCCGGCTCCAGCGCCCTACGTATGGTTCGTAGCCGCCGCCCCTACCCCATTGATCGTCCGCAGGCATGTTTCGTTATGCGTTCGAGTCGATACCAGATCGCTCGTCTTACGGGCTGATGTTCTGGTTCATGTGGAACAGGTTGTCCGGGTCGTAGTTCCGCTTGACCTCGACGAGTCGGTCGTAGGTGGCGCCGTAGTTGGCTGGAACGCGATCCTCGTCGTCTGCGGACATGAAGTTGGTGTACCCGCCTTCCTCTGAGTGAGGAGCGGTGGCGGCGGAGTAGCTGCGGACCCACTCGGTGTTCGCCTCGTTGTCGGCCGGATCGGGCCACATCCCGGCGATTACCGTTGCGAAGCTCGCCTCCCGGTGCCCGAACGCGGTCTCGTCGGGGCCGACCCTGTGGCACGCCCCGTTGATGGGATAGATGTGCATCGTCGAGTTGACGGCGGGCACCTTGGCTCCGTGCTCGACGTGCGCTTCGATCGCCGCGTCGGATAGCTCCGTCACGAAGTTCGCCTTCCAATAGTGCTGAAGGCCCGGGGGCACCAACGCGTCGAACGCCGAGTTGGGCGCGGGGTACGGCATCGGGCCGACGTGCTCGGCGACGATCGGTGCGACATCGTGGACCGGCTTGAGCGCGCCCTCGCCTCTCTCGAGGGGTCCGGCCCAGCACGCAACGAATGCAATGAAAGTGTCGCCGTGCCGTTCCTCTGGGATGAAGGGCAGCGGAGGAGCTATCTGGTAGGCCGGGAAGCCGCCCAGTTCCTCGGGCGCGTCCGCGATGAACTCGCGGTAGAAGCGCAGCAGTTCTCCCGCGTGCTCGAGCTCGAAGAACATGGGACCGCCGTAGATATCCTTGACGGGGTGCAGCTTGTACTCGAACGACGTAGCGACACCGAAGTTGCCACCTCCTCCACGTAGCGCCCAGAAGAGATCGGCGTTTTCATCGGCGCTCGCGGTCAAGACTCTGCCGTCCGCCGTTACGACGTCGGCCGAGATCAGGTTGTCGCAGGACAGGCCGCAGCCACGCGCGAGATAGCCGATCCCCCCGCCCAGAGTAAGACCTCCGATTCCCGTGGTGGAGATGATGCCGCCGGTCGTAGCCAGTCCGAAAGCATGCGTCGCGTGGTTGAAGTCACCCCACGTTGCCCCGCCTTCCGCGCGCGCCGTCTTGTTCTTCTGGTCAACGCGCACACCTTTCATAAGGGATAGGTCGATGACGACTCCGCCGTCGTTCGTGCCAAAGCCAGGCACGCTGTGGCTGCCGCCCCTCACCGACAAGTCGAGCTCCGCCTCGCGAGCGAAGTTGACGGCCGCGATTACATCCGGCACGCCCGAGGCGCGAACCACGCAAAGAGGGCGCTTGTCGATCATCGCGTTGTAGACGCGCCGCGCCTCCTCGTAGCTCGAATCGTCGGAGGTGATGACCTCGCCCCGTACCAGCTCGCGGAGCCCATCGATCGTCGGTTTAGCCATTCCGAACTCCCTTCCCGCCCTGGATAAACTCTCACTCCACCGGCGACGGGGCAACGGGGTTCATGTGGAATGGTGAGGGACGAACCGGCTTTCCACTCGACCAGAGGCAAGCAACTGGGGAGCGCGGAAGTCCGGAAGGTCCGATCTCCTATGGAGTGCTCACGTGTTGATTCTTACTCGCAATGACGTCGAGGTTCTCCTTGACCCGGGGATGCTTGTGGACGCGCTCGGGCGTGCCATGGCGGATCTCAGCGCCGGGCGTGCGTCGATGCCGGCGCGGATCGCCGCCCGCGTATCGGACCACGACGGTGGCTTGTTTGCCATGCCGGCCTTCGTGCCCTCGCTCGAAGTACTCGAGTCGAAGCTGGTATCGCTCTTCCCGCACAATCGCGACACGCCCACTCATCAGGCCGTGATCCTCTGTTTCGATCCCGACAACGGGACGCCCTCGGTGCTGATGGACGCGACCTACATCACCGAGACGAGAACCGCAGCCGGTTCAGCGCTGGCGACGCGGCTGCTGGCGCGCGACGACGCGAGCGTCCTTGCCGTGATCGGTACCGGAGTCCAAGCTCGCTCCCATGCGCGTCTCGTCGTGAGCGAACGTCCCTTCGAGAAGATCCTGATCGCGGGGCGTGACCCCGAGAGAGCTGCCCACGTCGCGGCCGAGCTCACAGAAGAGATGGGCCGGGATGTGGAGTCCGTGCCAGATGTCGAGTCGGGCGTGGAACGGGCACAAGTGGTCTGTGCCGCGACACACTCACCGGAGCCCGTGGTGAGACGCGACTGGATTCAACCCGGGACCCACATCAACTCAGTGGGCTACAACACGGCGGGTAGGGAGATCGACGCGGCGACCGTCGCCAATGCTCTGGTGGTCGTCGAGTCGCGAGCAGCCGCACTGGCTCCCCCGCCTTCGGGATCGAACGATCTTTTGTGGCCGATAAGAGACGGAGCGATTGACGAGAGCCACGTACACGCCGAGATCGGCGAGCTCGTGGCCGGCTCGGCGACGGGCAGGACGACTCCCGACCAGATCACGCTCTACAAGTCGGTCGGGGTTGGCGTGCAGGACGCCGCCGCGGCAGCGCTCGTAATCGAGGCCGCGCGCCAGCAGGGAGCGGGGACGAGCTTCGTTCTGTGAGACCGCTCCGGCTCAACTCTTGAGCTAGGCGGACTCCCTGACCGGGGCCGTGAGCTGCCTGCCGAGAACATCTGAGATCTCGCCGGGGGGAACCGGCCGGGACCACAGGAACCCCTGCCCGAGAAGGCATCCCAGTGTCGCCAGACGCTCGGCCTGACCGGCCTCCTCGATACCCTCTGCCACCGTCGACAACCCGAAGCTCTTGCTTAGCTGAATGATCGCTTTGATAAGAGCCACGTCTTCCACCGCGCCCGAGATCTGATCCACGAAGGTCTTGTCGATCTTGATGATGTCGATGGGGAACCGGTTGAGGTAACCGAGCGATGAGTAGCCGGTCCCGAAATCGTCGAGAGCCAGTCGAACCCCAAGGGCCTTCAACTGCTGGACACGCTCGAGCACAGTATCCACGTCCTCCATGAACACACTCTCGGTAATCTCCAGAACGAGCCTTTCCGGTTCGATCTGGGAGTTCTGAAGCGCGCGTGTGACGTCCTCGACGAGACACTCCTCCTGCAACTGACGAGCCGAGATGTTCACGCTGAGCGAAAGTGGAATATCGCCGGCCTGGTCGAGCCATCGCCGAAGCTGCGCACAGGACTCGGCCAGTACCCATCTCCCGATCTCGATGATCACGCCGGACTCCTCTGCCACGGGGATGAATGTGAATGGCCCCAGGAGTCCTCTCGCCGGGTGGCGCCACCGGATCAACGCCTCGACCCCACCGATGTGACCTCCGTCAAGACTGACTATCGGTTGGTAGTGCAGCTCGAACTCGCTGAAGTCGATCGCGTGCTTCAGTTCGGCCACCAGGTCGAGCCGTTCGAGCACGGTCTGATGGAGAGAAGGCTCGTACACCTGCACGCGTCCGCGTCCGGCTTTCTTGGCCACGTACATGGCCGCGTCCGCGTTCCGCAAGAGATCCTCGGCGAGGTCTCCCTCGGCCGCGTTGGCGATACCAATGCTGGCGTCGATCTTCATCTCTCGGCCGTGCAACGACATCGGCTCGCGCAGGGACGCAAGTATCCGCTCGGCGACGAGTACCGCCGTCATCTCGTTCTCGTGGCCTTCGAGCAGGACGCCGAACTCATCGCCGCCGATGCGTCCGCAGGCATCACCCGCGCGTAGACAGGAGCTCAGCTTCTGTCCTACTTGCATTAGCAGCTGGTCTCCCACCCCATGTCCGTAGCGGTCGTTGATCGCCTTGAAACCATCGAGGTCTATGAACAGCACCGACACGAGCTTTCCGCTGCGCTCTTTCCGCGCCAGCGCGTGTTCGGTGTGATCGGCGAGCAGCGCGGCGCTCGCCAGACCTGTGAGCGAGTCGCGCATCGCCCGTTCCTCGTTGAGCTTCCACGCGATCACGTTGACCACGCTCGCTCCTGCTACGAACAGAGCGTGGATGCCGGCCCACTTCCAGGGGTGTAGTAACGCGTCCGGGTGATTGAAGACGGAGCCCGGATCGATCGCACCAACCACTCCGTGATGGAGGAGCACCCAGGTAAGCGACAGTCCGAAGGGAAGCCAGTCTTGGTAGAGCCCAATGACGCCCAGCATGATGAAGAAGTGGAAATGCACCTCGATATAGCCACCGGACAAATGGGTGAAAAGCGCACTCGACGCCATCAAGGCCGTAGTTGCGAGGCAGGCCCTGATCCGGGGCGAGAACGAGTCGTTCCGGGCGGCGAACGTGAGTAGCGCCAGGATCCCCATCTCGGCAATCAAATGGACGGGCGCAACACCCATGGCGAGCCCAAAGACGGTCAGGCCGACGACGTGCAGCCACAACAGGAGAACGATGCCCTGGTGGCGACGTTGCCAGACGTTGACGGGCAGGGATTTGCCTCTGGGCAAGGAGACGCGCAACCGATAGGCGCGGTCGACCACCTTCTCCCAGATGGGTCGCTCGCTTAGCCGTCCGATCCCTTCGTTGACTGCCATATTCTCTAGCTATCGGCAGGCCCGGGGGGGCCTTGAATAATCTGGGAGGACGAGGCAATGCCGCCTAGTGTGGCCTGCGCAACCAAAGCGAGGCGTGGGCCGGCTGAACGGTTTTCTGAACGGCCGACACGAGATCCTCGGAGATGGTCCCCAAGTCGACTTCATCGCGCAGGCGCGCGGAGAAGGCCTGCAGGGTCAGGGTGGCGTCGTACTTGGAGCGATAGAAGCGACGATCTATGAACGCCTGAATCCGGGACCGGGCGGGCCTGAACAAGGCCGCCACGGCCAGCGTCGAAACCGCCACCGCGAGGCTGCTTCTCTCCTGGCCGGTCATGGTTCTTAGGACGCTCCCGATGCCGAACACTCCCCCGGCATAGACCAAGACCAGCAGACCCGAGAGTCCGGCGTAGACCAGGGCCCGGTTGATGATGAGATCGATGTCGTAGAGGCGGTGCTTGAGGATGGCGACGCCCGCGGCGACCGGGACGCCCGCAGCCATCACCAAACCCAGCGGACCGGTGAGTCCGTCCGGCACGATCTCGAGGCCCTCTAAGGAGAAGAACAGCACTGCCGCGGTGACGACGAACGCGAACAACTTGAGTTGCAGACGCTCATGCCCTCTCGAGCGTCTGAACCTCAAGATCAACGAGATGGTCGAGGCGACCCCACAGCCCAGCAGAAGGAGGAGAGCCGGCTCGAACCAAGTGATGTTTGCCTCCACCTCGCCCAACAGCTGCGGTCCCCTCAAGGGCCACAGGCTCACCGCGGTCAGCAGCGACATCGATCCGAGGGAGACGAACGAAAGCCACGCAACTGGTCGCCAGCGACGCGAAAGCAACCCACCGGTGGGGAAAACAAGAGGCAGAAAGGTCAGCATCGATCCGAACCCCGGCATCCAGGCCCAGGTGTTTAGCCACGCGGCCACCTCGGGGTTCGGCAGAGATCCTGGGTTGGTGAAGAACGCGTATAGAGCGTACAGATACGAGAACTCGACCACGCCCTGGGATAGGCCGATGGCGAGAAAGATCCAGCCGGTGGCGTTGTCGGGTCGGTGGGAAGCGATCAGGGCGCCGACGACCGGGAACGTCAACGCCGCCACTGCAGATAACAGCTCCCCCTCGACGATCGCTCGAATGAGAGGCGTCCCCGTCAGCTCGACCAGGACCATGGCTCCGAGCCCGAGCGCGACCGATCCCAGGCACAGGAGCCACGCAAGGCGCGCTGAAATGCGGGTGTCCATCAAGGCATCTTGGCCGGTGACCGTCCCTTGATCGTTACGAAATGGATCTCGGCGCAGAATGCGGATAGGGCGGATCATTCCTAGGAGTGACCTGGACGCCCGGCTGCGCCTCTGTCATCGTCGAGCGGGGCGGCGCTCGAGGAGGGAGTCGGCGATGACGCTCTATGAGTTCTTGAAGTTCCTCCACGTCTTCTTGGCCATCGTCGCGGTGGGCTTCAATGCCACCTACGGGATCTGGCTCGCGCGTGCCGCTCGTCAGCCAGAGCAGGCGGGCTTCGTCCTCAGCGGTATCAAGGTCCTGGACGATCGCTTCGCCAATCCCGCTTACGGCCTGTTGCTCATCACAGGATTTGCGATGGTGTTCGAGTCGGGCCTCTCCTTCGGCACGTTTTGGATAGCGACATCGCTCGCGCTCTTCGTGCTCATCGTGCTCCTGGGTCTGGTTGGCTACACCCCAACGCTGCGACGCCAGATCGCCGTGGTCGAGGCCGGCCGCGCCGACTCGGATGAGTACCGCGCGCTGGCCAAGCGCGGAGGCATTCTCGGAGGGGTGCTCGGAGCACTGACCGTGATCATCGTTTTTCTGATGGTGACCAAGCCGACCCTTTAAGGTCTCTCGGCTACGATCACCCGCATGAGGAAGCGCTATGGCACGCCCGTTGCCGGGACCGAGCGAGAGGTGCTCGGCGGATTCCTCGATCACTATCGCAAGACGATGCTCGAAGTGTGCGCCGGTTTGCCGGAGGAACTGCTACGCAAGCCGATGGTGCCGTCGGGGACCTCGCTGCTCGGGATCGTCAAGCATCTCGCATACGTCGAGCGCGGCTGGTTCCAAGAGAACGTCGCGGGCCAAGAGGCCGGCTGGTACCCCTTCAGCCCCGAGGATCCCGACGCCGATTTCCGCATCGAGGAAGACGAGACGGCGGAGAGCATCTTCGACCTGTACCGGGAGTCATGCGAGCGGTCGCGGCAAGCGTTAGAGGCTGCATCGCTCGACGACCTCGTGCAGAATCCCGCTCGGAGCGCGGACTACAACGTTCGCTGGGTCGTCGTCCACATGATCGAGGAGACGGCGCGACACGCGGGGCACGCCGACATCATCCGCGAACAACTCGACGGAACGGTCGGAAAGGGCTACGAGGACTGAACACGGTCATTGCTCAATCCGCTTCGGCGGCTCGCTCGTCTACTTCT
This sequence comes from Actinomycetota bacterium, assembly GCA_050693975.1. Taxonomy (GTDB): domain Bacteria; phylum Actinomycetota; class CADDZG01; order CADDZG01; family WHSQ01; genus WHSV01. The sequence goes on along the minus strand of JBOGWV010000227.1, from coordinate 17,074 downwards.
TTCCACAGTCGCATGCCGATGGGATGCTCGGACTCCTCGGCTAGGTGACCGACGAGCCCCGCCGTCCGAGCGAGGAGAGCAAAGCCACGCGCGACCGATGGCGGAAATCCGAGATCGGCGAGTGCCGCTCCCGCCGCACCGGCACCGTTGATCGGCAACGACCTGCCCGTTGCGTCGCGGTGCGCAGCCGAAACTAGTTCCAAGATCCTCAGGTGCGGCCCAAGAAATCCAGTCTGTTTCGCCAGCTCGTAGAAGCGAGGGGTGCGGGGATCGGTCTCGCGATGAATCGGATGCCCGAGGCCCGGGATCTTCCGGCCCCCTTCAATTGCCTTCCGAACCGCGTCCGCCGCGGCCTCACTCAAGGCCGTCACATCGGCCCGTCGCTCATCCGGAACCTCATCGAGGATGCTCTGAAGGAATCGGGCGGTGTCCTCAACCGGTCCCAGAAAGACACTCCCTCCACCCAGAAGCCCTGCCGCAATCGCTCCCTGCAACGCCTCAGGCGCGCCCGTGTAGGTGAGGCGCGCGGCGAGCGCCGTGGGAGTAAGGCCGTGGTCGGCCAGCGAGACGAGCACGGCATCGAACATCGTCGCCTCGTCCTCGGTGGGGGTGCGACCCGCGGCCAGGAGGAAGGCGAGCTCCGAGAAGGTCATCCGTCCCATCACTTCGTCGCTGAGGTCGCGGCCCCGGACCGTGATCGAGTCCGACGTCGAACCCCCGATCGAAGTTCTCAACCAGCTCCGGTCGTCGGAGGCCTCGGTCACCGTCTACCTACGTCGTGTATCGCGGGATCGAGATCGACCTCCGCATCCGTGCGCTCCTTGGGAAGCTCGTGTTTGGCGATCCTGCCGGTCGGCGTATGGGGAAGCTCGGGCACCACCTCGAAGTATCGAGGGACCTTGAACGACGCGAGCCTCTCCGCAACGAAGTCACGCAACCCTGCCGGAGCATCGGAGTTTGTCTCCGTTAGAACGACGAATGCTTTCACCTCTTCCTCGGAGAGCTCGGAGGGAACACCGACCACCGCGGCCTCGACTACCTCGGCATGGGATTCTAGAACCGCCTCGACCTCGAGGGGAGAGAGGTTCTCCCCCCTCCTTCGGATGAGCTCTTTTCGACGCCCCACGAACGTGAAGGTGCCATCGTCGTTGACCTCGACCAGGTCGCCGGTACGCAGCCAGCCATCGGTCAGCACCTTGCGCGTCTCATCGGGCATGCCGTAGTAGCCGAGCATTACGGCAGGGTTCCTGAGCTCGAGCTCGCCGACCTCTCCCACCCCCACCGTGCGACCCTCGTCCATCACTCTTCCTTCGTTGATCTCGCCCATCGTCGGATGCTGGCGAACGCTTCCGAGCGTTCCGAAGGGGCGGGTTCCTGGCCGCCAGACGAGGCCGTAGGGGCTCTCCGATAGGGCGTAACCGCAAATGATCTCGATCCCGAAGCGGCGTTCGATCTCGAGCTGTCGTTCCTCGGCGGGCGACGGACCCGTGTAACAGAGCCTTAGTGGGTTGTCCGCGTCGTCATCGCGTTCGGGCTGGCGCATGAGGATCTCGATCATGGCACCGATCGCATTGAACTCCGTCGCGCCGTAGCGACGGGCGGAGTCGATGAATCCGCTGCCGGAGAAGCGAGGCAAGAGGACGAGACCGGCTCCGGCAGCCACCGATCCCAGCACCGAATATGCAGGCGCGTTGATGTGGAACAACGGAAGGGACGTCATCAAGCGGTCGGCTTCGTTGAGTCCCAGCCAGTAGGGAAAGCCCTCGCCCGCCATTGCATATGCGCGCTGCGTCTGCATCACCAGCTTCGAGCGGCCCGTGGTACCCGAGGTCGGGATCATCACCGCAACGTCGTCGGGGCGCGCCACAGGTAGTGCAGTTTCGGCGTCGGGAGCTGCGGCGAGCTCTTCGACAAGGACCAGGCGGGCGCCCGGCGCCGCCGAGCGCGTGGGCCCCTCGATCGTGTCACGCAGTCCAGCATCGGTGACCACGAGGTACGGGTTCACTTGCCTCGCGAGTCCCGCCACCTCATCTCCGCTGCTCTTCGGATTCACGGGAACGAGCGTCGCCCCCAGGTACATTGTCGCGAGCCAGGTGAAAAGGTAGTCGGGCGAGTTGCGAGTGGTAGCGAGAACGAACCTCTCTCGACCCACGCCCTGTTCACCCAGAGAATGAGCGATGGCCCCGACGCGCGCGCGGGCGTCGCCGAACGTGTAGCTCGCATCCTCGAAGTCGAGCCAGGTCTTATCGGGGAAACGGCTGACCGCCGACTCGAACAGATCGGGGATCGTCTGCGCGCCAGACGAGTTCGACTCCTTGCCGACAGTCAACGCGCTCGAGACCGAACCGGCTTCGGTGGAGCCACCCAGTCGTGGGCCCAGCTCTCGAGTTCGGCGATCACCATCTCAAGAGCACGCCCCTTGTCCGTTAATTCGTACCTGACGCTGACCGGTTGGGTCGCGTCGACCGTGCGCGTCACGATGCTTTCCCCTTCCAACTCCTTTAGCCGCAACGAGAGCGAGCGGTCCGAGATCTCAGGAATATGCGCGGAGATCTCGGAGAAGCGCAGAGCTCGGTCCATCAAGGCGCGTAGGATCGTGCCGCTCCACCGCTTCCCCACCAGTTCGATCGCCTTCTTGAAGTGAGGACAGAACTCCCTCGCAGGGCTCGACTTCACGTGTTCCCCATTTCGTTTCTCGGATCGGGCAGCGGAGTCAGGACCTTCTCGAGCTTCTCGCGCAGGTGCTCGTAGTCCGGGGGAAGCGCCAGACGCTGACCCAGGCTTTCGAGAGGCTCGTCTACATCGAAACCGGGCCCGAGCGTAGCGATCTCGAACAACACCCCGGAGGGTTCGCGGAAGTAGATGGACTTGAAGTAGAAGCGATCGATGATCGGCGTGACGTCCACTCCCGCATTCACGACCCTCCCACGCCATTCGGAGTGTTCGTCCATCGGCGACGCCCACGCGACATGGTGCACGGTTCCCGCGCCACTCAGTCCCGGATCGGAAGGTGCCTCGTCGTACACGTAGAAGGATCCCCGCACTTCCCCTCGCGACGTCCACGCCGATTTGCTCTGAGCATCGAAGTTAAGCGCGCCGCCGAGAAACTCTGCGCTGGCCGCCGCGTTGTCGGTAAAAGCGCGAGCCCCGTCGAAACCCTGCAGTGCAAACTCCTCCGGAATCTCCGGGTGGCGCGCGCTGAGGGGCTCATCCGTCGTGGTAACCACCGAAAGCTCCAGTCCGAGGCCCTCAGGATCGTCGAAGCGCAACGACGAGTTGACACGTTCGCTGCGGATCCCATGGGACTCGAGTCGCTCGCTCCAGAAATCGAGTGCCTCCTCGGAGCCCACCCGCCAGACGATGCGGTGCACCATCCCCGCGCCGGCGCGCCCCCTCGCCGCCTTGGGGTACTCGAAGAAGGTGATGTCCGAGCCCGCTCCCCCCCTATCGTCGGCATAGAAGAGGTGGTACACGGTGGGATCATCCTGATTGACCGATTTCTTGACCATCCTGAGGCCGAGGGTGCCCGCGTAGAACCGCACGTTCGAAGGGGCGTCCCCCGTGATCGCGGTGATGTGATGGATGCCCTCCAGCTTCATGTTTCCTCCCTCGCACTAATCTCTTGTAAGTAACTATATCCAGTGCAACAATCTCCCCACGGTGCGTCCGCCCGCGCACCTATTCATCCAAGGGGGAGCCATGACGACGACCGAGCCGGACACAGCTCGTGAGCAGTGGGATGCCACCAACTTCGCCGCCAAGGACAACCTGCTGCGAGTAGTACGAGAAGAGGCCGAGAACTTCTTCGCCCTTGCCGAGCTGCCGGCGCACTGGGAATCCCCGACCGCCGCGGGGCACTGGCAGGTCCGGGACCTAGTCGCTCACCTGATCGACACGACCGAGGGTTACCTCTCACGCTTCGAAGCCACCCGAGCGGGTGAGCCGGTTGAGGGCCTGGCTCCCCTGACCGCGATGGCCTCGACCGCGGACCAGCGGGCCCAGGCGCACAGGGACACTCCTCGCGAGGAGCTGCTCACCAGGCTCCACGACGACTTCGGAGCAGCCATGAAGATGTTCGAGGGCGTGGACGAGGCCGACTGGGGTGGATTCATGGTGACCCACGCTTACATGGGTCCGGTGCCGGCCTTCTTTTATCCCATCGGCCAGTTGATGGACTACGGAGTGCATGGGTGGGACGTGCGCGAAGGCTTGAAGATTCCCCATTTCCTCAGCGCGGACGCAGCCGATCTCCTCGTGCCGTTCATGTTCGTGCTGTGGCAGGCGACCACCGATGTGTCGCGACTGGAGGGAGACACCCTCGAGGTCGGCATACGCGTCTCGGGACGTAACGCCGGAACGTTTCGCGTGGTTTGCACGAACGAGGGAATGTCCTACGAGCCCGGGACGGCGGATGACCTGTCCGTGGTGATCGACTTCGATCCCACCAGCCTGGTGCTCACCGCCTTCGGCAGGGCCCGGTCCGGAACCGCCTACGGCGACCTGGATGCCGCACGCCGGTTCGCGGGACTGTTCTTCAGGATCTAATCCTCTTACGACGTTTCGAAGAATTCTTCTCCTTCGTAACGATCTGTTCGCGTGAGTCAAGCTCTGATGATGGACACAGGAGTGGTGGTGCTCGTCGGGCTGGTCATGGCCGTCGGGCTCATCGGGACTATGTTGCCGCTGCTACCGGGGCTGCCCATCATCTGGGGGGCGGCGCTCGTCTACGGAGTGGTGACAGAGTTCGGCGTCGTGGGCTGGATCGCCTTCGGCGCCATCACCGCCCTCGCCGTCGCCGGAATGGTGGTGGGATTCGTGTTGCCCCACCGGCGGGTTGCGACAGGAGGCGCTCCCGCGTCCACCGTTGCCGCCGGAGTGGGGCTCGGATTGATCGGGTTCTTCGTCATTCCGATCGTCGGCCTCCCGCTCGGTGCGATGGCGGGCGTCCTGCTGGCCGAGCGCGCCCGAACCAACGACTGGCAATCGGCCTGGACGACGACCAAGAACCTCGTGATCGGTTTCGGGATCGGTGTGCTGGTCGAGTTCGCCACCGGTCTGGCGATGATCGGCTGCTGGATCGCCTGGGTTTTGCTCAGCTAACTCTTGCGCTTTTCCAGTCTCGCCCGCTGGTTGGGATCAAGCGTAACCTTGCGCAGACGCACGTTCTTCGGCGTGACCTCGACGCATTCGTCTTCCCGAATGAACTCGAGTGCCTGCTCGAGCGACAGGTTCTTGGCGGGAATGAGCCGGACCGTCTCGTCGCTTGCGGAGGAGCGCATGTTGGTCAGCTTCTTCTCCTTCGTCGGGTTGACGTCCATGTCGTCGCTGCGTGAGTTCTCACCGACGATCATGCCCTCATAGACCTCGACCGTAGGTCCGATGAACATCGTGCCGCGCTCCTGCAGGTTGAGCAGCGCGTGGGTGGTCGTCGGGCCACTCCGATCCGCAACGAGGCTCCCGGTGGGTCGAGTGCGGAGCTCGCCGTGCCACGGTTCGTAGCGATCGAAGACATGGTGCAGCAACCCCGTCCCGCGCGTCTCCGTTAGGAACTCGGTGCGGAAGCCGATGAGGCCGCGCGCCGGCACCAGGTATTCCATGCGGACCCAGCCCGTGCCGTGGTTGACCATCTGCTCGAGCCGGCCCTTGCGCATGGCCAACAACTGAGTAACGACCCCGAGGTAATCCTCGGGAACATCGATGGCGAGACGTTCGACGGGCTCACACGTCTTACCGTTGATCTCCTTGGTCACGACCTGAGGCTTGCCGACCGTGAGCTCGAATCCCTCGCGCCGCATCATCTCGACGAGCACTGCGAGTTGGAGCTCGCCCCGGCCCTGAACCTCCCACGCATCGGGTCGCTCGGTATCGAGCACACGAATAGAGACGTTGCCGATCAGCTCGGCGTCGAGCCGATTCTTCAGCAAGCGGGCGGTCATCTTGTCGCCGTCCTTGCCGGACATCGGCGAGGTGTTGATGCCGATAAGCATCGACAGCGAGGGGTCGTCGAAATGGCTGACGGGCAGGGGCCGAGGGTCGTCGGCATCGCTCAAGGTTTCGCCGATAGTTACCTCGGCCAAGCCCGCGATGGCGATGATCTCACCCGGTCCGGCCTCGGCCGCATCTGCGCGATCGAGCGACTCCGTCACGTAAAGCTCTGTGATCTTGACTTTCTCGATGCTGCCGTCCGTCCTGCACCAGGAGATCTGGCTCCCCTTGCGGATGGTTCCGTGAAAGACCCTGCACAGGGCGATGCGGCCGACGTAGGGCGATGAGTCGAGGTTCGTCACGAGCGCCTGGAGCGGGTGCCCTTCGTCGTGAGTTGGAGGCGGAATCCGATCGAGCAACATCTCGAACAGCGGCTTGAGGTCGGCACCTTCGATGTCCGGTTGAAGCGACGCCCATCCGGCTCTGGAGTTTGCGTAGAGAATCGGGAAGTCGATCTGACCCTCGTCGGCATCGAGGTCGAGGAAGAGTTCGTAGACCTCATCGACGACCTCTTTGATGCGCGCATCCGGCCGATCCACCTTGTTGACCACGAGAATCACGGGCAGCCGGGCCTCGAGCGCCTTGCGCAGCACGAAGCGCGTCTGCGGCAGGGGGCCCTCGCTGGCGTCGACCAGCAGCAGGACCCCATCCACCATGGTGAGTCCCCGCTCGACCTCGCCGCCGAAGTCGGCATGCCCGGGGGTGTCGATGATGTTGATCTTGACCTCCCCGTAGCGCACCGCCGTGTTCTTGGCGAGAATGGTGATGCCCTTCTCGCGCTCGAGGTCCATCGAGTCCATGACCCTGTCGTTGACGTCCTGATTCACCCGGAAGGCGCCCGACTGCCACAGCATGGCGTCGACCAGGGTGGTCTTGCCGTGATCGACGTGGGCGACGATCGCAATGTTGCGAAGGTCGGAGCGGATGGACACGGACGGATCTCCAGTGGTCGAGGTTTGGGGTCGCCGGCGCGGAGGTGCAGTCCCAGGTTACGGGATGCAAGGTAGAGACCGACCCGAGGCCGGCGGACGCCCGGCAACGGGTGATGCGGTTCAGGGTTGCTATTAGCTAAATCGACTAGTAGAGGTGAGCCACCTAGACTGATTTTAGAAACCGAGTGCGACTAGATAACGGCGCGCACTCGATTGAGCGCAAAGCGTTACAAGTGCTGGTGGAGGTCCTATTCGGCCTCCCGCCCAGGCCTCGGCGCCTATCCTCCAAAGGGACTAGGAATTACAAAGGGTCATACGCGACCATCTCTCGCTCTACTCCTCTAAGCGGACAATGCGCTTGTATGACTCATGCCCCTTTTCAGGTGCAGGTTCAGATGGTATTTCCATACAGGGGGTTATTGCACCAATAGGCCGACACGAACGGACGAACCCATGCGCAAGGAATCATCACTTGCATCTCACAGCCCTGCGGTGACTGTGACGTCTCCCGATCTCGATCGTTTCGTGACATCTATGCATGAGGTTGTCAACTCCGACACCAAGGTCGAGGCGATCCGTTCCATTGTTCGATTGTGTGGTGTGCAGTTCGAAACACCCGCCGCGGCATGGCATGACTCGACCCAGGCGGCGGCTTTGCAGTTGGTCTCCTCGTACGGGCTTGACACCGACTCCAAGCCCGAGCTCGAAACAGAACTGGGCCTGTTATCCGCCGGCGAACGAACTCCAGCCGGGCTACTGAATCTCAGAAGGAGATTCGCCGGGATCGCAGGGAGGCAAGACGCGATCGCTCTCACGGCAGGCGAGGTGCTTATCCTGATCGGATCTCCACACGAAGATCCAGTCGCCCCGCTCGGCTTCGAAGCGCTGATCTCACAGATCCTCGATCTCGTCGATGAGGCCAACCACGCGCGCTGTCGAAGCCGGGATCTCGACATCAGCCTTGCTCTAACTGCACACGAGTTGCGCAGTCCCCTGCTCTCAGCTAAAGCGGCGATCGAGACCTCACTCGTCGAGGAGTCCCTCGACGGGGTGTCGCCGCCCATCGATCGAGGCGCCAATGTGACCGCTCAACTGTTGGAACGTGCGAATCACGAGCTCGGGCATCTCGCCGACATGTGTGACTCTCTGCTGTCCTGGGCGGCCGATGAGAACTCCGTAAAGTTCAGCGAGGTCGACGTGGTCGATGTGGTGCTCGAAGCCATCGGCGGATGCCGACACGAACGCAACGTGGAAGCACTCGCCTTCATCCGTCCGGACCAGTCTGTCCGGATCAACGCGAGCTCGGAGCACCTTCGGGTTGCCGTGAGCAACCTACTTCGTAATGCTCTTTACTACTCTCCGGCGAACCAGTCGGTCGTGGTCGAGGTTGAGACCTATCCCAACGTCGTCCACATCGTCGTTACCGATGACGGCCCTGGAGTGCCAATGGGCCAGCAACGGAGCATCTTCGATCCCTTCATCCGCGGCCTCGGTGGTGAGACTCCCCGAAGCGGTCGCGGACTCGGTCTCTTCATAGCCAAACGAGTTGTCGAAGGCCATGAGGGACGAATCTGGGTCGACTCGTGCGAACGCGGTGCGAGGTTCGTCATCGAGCTCCCACTTGCCGAGGAGCAACTGTGACTACCAAGGTCATGATCGTCGACGATCACGCTCTCTTCGCCGACGCGCTGGAACGAGTTTTAGAACGTCAGAATATGGAGCTCCGATTGGTCAACACCGCCGGCGACGCTCTCGAGCTGGCGCCGAGGTGGGCTCCGGACATCGCGCTCCTAGATCTAGGTCTTCCAGACATGTCCGGAATCGAGCTCGGCACCCGGCTGCTCGAGCTTCTACCCGACACGAAGGTACTTGCCGTTACGGCCATGAACGAGCCTCAGGCCCTGCGCGCCGCAATCAAGGCGGGTTTTCACGGGTTCCTCACCAAGAACATTCCGCTGCAACAGTTCGTTGCGTCGATCGAGACCGCGCTCGAGGGGCAGATGGTCATTCCCCATAAGCTCGCCGCGCCCGCAGCAGGCCATCTTTCTCCCGAGGAAAGACAGGCTGCGCTTTTGATCACGCAGTTGACACAGCGCGAGTTGGAGGTTCTCACTCTTTTGGCAAGCGGTGCCGGCGGCGAGGAGATCGCCAAGAAGCTGAACGTTAGCCGCAACACCGTTAGGAGTCACGTGCAGAACATCCTGACGAAGCTTCAGGTGCACTCGCGGCTAGAGGCGGTTGCGTTCGCGGCTCGTCACAACGTCGTGAAGGTGTCCCAGCCCTCACTCGGGCCCATCTAATTTAGATCAGCCCCCCGCCATCGCCAGAGTAGATTCTGAACTAGCCGCTCCAGCGTTCGAGATTCGCCTCGTGCACCTCTTCGAATATGCGTTCGAGGTCGTAGGTCATCTCCCATTCCGGGTAGTGAGCTTCGAACTTGGAGTTGTCCCCAATCCACCAGATCGTTTCACCGCTACGCATCGCGCTGAGGTATGACCAGTTCATCCGCTTTCCGGTCACGGCCTGGGCCCGCTCGATTGCCTCGATGACCGAGCAATTGATCCGGCGGCCGCCGCCCAGGTTGTAGATCTCTCCGGCCCGAGGGTGCTTCACGAACTCGACGAAGGCCGCGGCCAGGTCGGAAACGTGTATTACATCCCGCACCTTCTTGCCCTTGTAGCCGTAGACCGTGTAGTGGCCACCACTGCTGGCGCACTTGATTAGGTACGCGATGTATCCGTGGAGAGCGGTCGATGACTGATTCTGCCCTGTCACCGTCCCGCTGCGGAAGCACACTGTATTGAGGCCGAAGGACCTTCCGTACTCCTGGACCAAGAGGTCGGCGGACAGCTTCGAAGCTCCCGAGATTGCATGGCTGCAGGCATCGACGGCCATGTCCTCGCCGACGCCACGAAAGTAAGGATGGCTCGGCTCCAGCTCGTAGCGCGTGTCGAGCTCCACGAGTGGAAGCTCGTTGGGACGATCCCCGTAGACCTTGCTCGTCGAGGTGAAGATGAAAGTCGCTCCCGGCGAGAACTCACGAGTCGCCTCTAGGACGTTGAGCGTCCCGAGTGCATTGACGGCGAAATCGGTCGAAGGCTCCCGTCCGCCCCAATCGCGTGAGGGCTGGGCCGCGGCGTGAACCACGACCGCGACGTTCTCGCTGTAGATCCGAAAGACGTCCATGACCCCTTCGCGGTTACGGATGTCGACCGAGAAGTGCCAGTAACCACTGCCGAGCTCGCGCTCTAGCCGGTTCACGTTCCAGAGGGTGGAAGCGTCGGAGCCGAAGAACAGCCGGCGCATGTCGTTGTCGATCCCGACCACGTCGTAGCCCAGCGCCGCAAAGACACGGGCCGCCTCGGATCCGACAAGACCCCCTGAGCCAGTGACGATTACGACGGACACGCGCGCCCCCCAGCGGGCACTCGTAGACGCAGCATCATGAGAGCCCAAGTCAACGCCCCGAGCGCCACTCTCGCATCGGACATCGTCCGTAGAAGACCTACTCCCCCGAGGTGATGCTGTGTGGAGCAATCCTGTCTAGCGTCATCCCAGGATGACCCCAAAGCCTGTGAAGGCCGACGCAACCACCGCGAGCGGACTTCGATCCTCGGTTGTCAGCGGACTAGATGTCCCGGAGCCGCTCCGGGAATCGCTTCTGCTCGCGGGAGCCCACAGAGCGTTGGGCTATGCCATCGCGATCATCTCCGCGGAGCCGCCGGGGCTGGTGATGACCTGGAACCGAGGCGCGCAACGCCTCCTTGGATATCGCGAGGCCGATATCGTCGGCCGGCACTTCTCGCAGCTCTATCCAATCCACGACATCGACGATGGTCTTCCCCGCATTCATCTCGACAACGCCTTGACGATGGGCAACTGCAACGTCGAGCAGTGGATGACCACCAAGGATGGCGCCGGGGTGTGGGTCGATCTCGACCTCACCTGTCTGAGGAACTCGGCCGACGAGCTGCGGGGATTCGTGCTCATGGCCAAGGACCTGACCCGGCATCGGACCACCCAGGACGAGTTGACTCGCCTGGCTCTCCACGACCCCCTCACCGGGCTTCCCAACCGCCGTCTTCTCGTGGACCGCGCCACCCAGGCGATCGAGCGACAGGAAAGACAGGGCACGACCGTGGTGCTCATGGTGCTGGACCTTGACGACTTCAAGATGGTCAACGACACGTTCGGTCATCACGCAGGAGACGAAATCCTGACCGAGCTGGCCGGGCGACTTCAGGACACCCTTCGTCCGGGTGACACGGTCGGTCGCTTCGGAGGAGACGAATTCGTCGTGGTGTGCGAAGACCTTCCCGACGCAAATCAGGCCGTGCGAATCGCGCGCCGGTTGCTCGATGCCGTGCGCGCACCGGTCTCCGTAGAGTCCGGTCGCGTCCGGATCACCGCTACGGTCGGCGTCGTCTTATCGCCGTCGAGTCACGACGACTTCGAGTCACTGATACAACACGCGGACGCCGCCATGTATCGCGCGAAGGCCACCGGCGGGAACGATCTCGAGGTCATCCGCCTCTCCCATCCCGACTAGTCAAACCGGGGGCGCGGGATCGTACTGAATGTAACGCCGCACCTGTCTTGCCCGCTCGGTTGAATGAAGCCTCGCGACGAGGTGCAGCGCCATATCGATTCCCGCCGATACGCCCGCCGCGGTGATGATGGTTCCGTCATCCACGAAGCGGTCGTCCGGCCGCACCTCGATTCCGGAGCCGAGCTCCGCCAGTCGGTCGAGCGAACCCCAGTGCGTGGTCGCGGGGCGCGAGTCGAGCAACCCGGCCGCCGCGTATACGAGCGCTCCGGTGCAAACACTGGTCATGAGCTCGGCGGTCTCGGCGGTCTTCCTCACCCATCCAAGGATCACGTCGTCGCTGAGCTGTGGGCGAGTGCCGCTGCCCCCCGGATACACGAGCACGTCGATCGGAGGCGCCGTTTCCCAACTAAAGTCGGGCACCGCCCGCAGACCCTTGGCGCACGTGATGGCCTCTGTTTCTCGAGCCACCGTGAACACCTCGACGTCGTCGTCCGGATGTTGCTGAGCCCAGGCGGACAAGACCTCCCAGGGTCCAACCCAATCGAGCTCCTCGGCTCCGTCGAAGATGAAGACTCCAATACGAGTGGTCATGGCGCATTGATATCAAGGATGTGGAGGGTCGTCAGCGCTTGGCGTCGCCGAAGCGGAACATCTTTCCCTTGGCGGTGACCAGAACGTAGCCCTCGCCCGAGGGCGTCGCGGCCATGCCGACTACCGGTGACGACGGCTTGTTGCCGGACAGGTCTCCGACGTTAGAGGCGCTTCCGAAGGAGCGTACGTTTCCTCCAGCCGACACCAGCCAGTAACCATCGGCTCCCCGGTTGGCGCCACCCACGAAAGTCGACCCGCTCCTGGCCTCGCCTTTGTGCGCTGCGTCTCCGTAGACGAGCACTCGTCCATCGGATGCAAGGAGCCAGTAGCCGCCACCCGTCGGGGTCGACACAATCCCTGTGATCGTCACTCCCTCTTTCCGTGCACCGCCGTAGTTGATCGCTTTTCCGAACGCATGGACGCGGCCCGAGCGCGTCACGATCCAATAGCCCTTGCCGCTGGGGGTCGCGCTCATCCCCGCGACCCTGACCGACTCAAGGTTGAGCGAGCCCTTGTGAACGGCGTCGCCGAACGCCATGACCTTCCCGTCGCGGCGGAGCAACCAGTAACCGCCGCCGCTGGGCGTCGCCGCCATAGCGACGACCGGCTTTTTCAACCACCCCGACTTCGAGCCGTAGAAATCCGTACCGTCGACGAACACCGAGCCGTTGCCGCCCGCCAGCCATGCACCCGTCGATGTGGGGTGTCCGGCTATCCCCGCGATCATCGAGCGCTGCACGTTCCAGAAGGTCGTGCGCTTCTTGGCTCCGTCCCAGGTGAAGCTGAAGTGGACGTGGTCGGTGTGAGGGTGGAGCACGCTGCCGCTGCCCGGCGACACGCAGCCCCTCTTGCGCTGTCTGCAGTAGACCCTCCAGCCGTCGCCGGGGAACCAGATCTTGCGGTTGAAAATTATGTACATGACGCCCAGCCGGCGAACCATCGCGTAGTTGTGGCCGTAGGAGTCCTCGGCGAAGAGCCACTCAAAGAGATCCTCGGCCGCTGCCCTCTGACGGCGATTGCCGGCGTTCACGCCCCAGTCCCAGGCGCGCCCCTCCTTGTGCTCGCTCGTCCCGCCGATATCGCAACCCCGGGCGATCGACCCGTAACCCGTGCCCGGGTAGGCGGCCAGCACCATCCTCTGAAAGGCCAGCAGCCCCGGCTTGGCGTAGGGACTGCACTTGCGCTGTCCCTCATAGGTCGGAGAGGCGTCGATGGCCGGCCCGAACGAGGGTTTCGCCGGCTTGGCTGCGCCCACGACCGGAACGGCGGTCGCGGAGACGGCGACAAGCGCAACGAGGGCAATTCGAGATCTCATCCTGAAGGTTCGGGCCTTTCGCGCGATTTGCCTCGGGAACTTTACGGTGGAATGCCTCCCAGGTCTTCCTCGGCGGGCCGCGAGCACGACTGAAGCGCCATATCGCCGGGCGATCGACTCGACGATCGCGACCAAGAGGCTGTGGTCAGATAGCCCGATGACGGTCAAAGTTGAGATCGGCGAGCGGAGGGCCGACCTCGTGCTTAGTCGTCCCGAGGTACTTAACGCCATGGACTGGGCGACCTTCGGGGCTCTGGCCCAGGCCTGCGACGAGATCGGCGAGCGCGGCGACGTGAGGGTGGTGGTGATTTCCGGCGAGGGCCCGTCGCTGTCCAGCGGCATCGACGTCTCGGCGTTCTCCAGCCAGGCAGGCTCGATGGAAGAGATGATCGCCCACGCTCAGGCTGGTTTTCGCAAGCTTGCGGCGCTCGAGATGCCCACCATCGCGGTCCTCAGGGGACATGCGCTGGGGGCCGGCCTGCAACTCGCCCTGGCCTGCGACATCCGGGTGGCCGCGCGCGACGCGTCGATGGGACTGCTCGAGCATCGCTTCGGGATCCTGCCCGACCTCGGGGGAACTCAGCAGCTACCACGCCTGGTAGGCCCGGGCTACGCGAAGAGGATGATCTGGACCCAGGAACGTATCGATGGGGCCGAGGCTCATCGTCGCGGTCTGGTGGAGACCCTGGTCGAACCGGACGAGCTCGACTCCGCCGTCGACGAACTCGCCGCCGCGATCGCATCCTCTCCGCCCACGGCCGCCCGTGGGGTCAAGGCCCTGGTGGAGCTGTCGGGCCGCGTGGCCATCGCGGAGGGAATGGATGCCGAGGCGCGCGCCCAGATGCAATGCTTCGACTCTCCCGACTTCGGCGAAGCGGTGGCCGCCTTCATGGAGAAGCGCGAGCCGAACTTCCGTTAGGCCGACTTCAACGGGTATCGCCGCAGGTCGACGATCGCGCCTACCCTCGTAGTCGAGCAACCGCCAAACATACGGAGGAGACCGATGCCCAAGGCAACTTTCGTCACCTCGGAGGGAACCTTCAAAGCCGAGCTGATGCCGGACCACGCTCCCACGACGGTGGCCAACTTCGTGGACCTGGCCACAGGGAAGCGCGAATGGCGTGATCCCAGCGATGGCCGGCGCAAGTCCGAACCTCTCTACGACGGCACGATCTTTCACCGCGTGATTCCGGACTTCATGATTCAGGGCGGCGATCCCGAGGGCACAGGCCGCGGAGGACCCGGATACAAGTTCGAGGACGAGTGTCCACCGGGGGGGCCGGGCTTCGACCGCCCCGGATTGCTCGCCATGGCCAACGCAGGCCCCGACTCGAACGGATCGCAGTTCTTCGTGACCGTCGCTCAGACGCCGTGGCTCAACAACAAGCACACGATCTTCGGCGAGGTCGTCGAGGGCATGGACGTGGTCGACAAGATCTCGACGCTCCCGACTGCGGCCCAGGACAAGCCGGCGACCGACGTCGTACTCGAGAGGGTGGAGATAGAGTAGTAGTAGGGGCGGAGGCCTCGCGGGTGGCCTCCGCACGGTGGTAGGCGTGAGGAGTAGCTACCTTCTTGCGCGATCGTCGAGACGATCGCTAGAGGCCGAGCGCTCTCAGGCCGAGCGCCGCGAAGCCGAGAAGCCCGCCGACCGAGGCGCCGGTCATGGCGACGAGGCTCACTCCCCTGCCGAACTCGGCCGCCAAACCAAATTCCTTGCGCTCGTTGGTGAGTGACATCCCGACCTCCCTCCTAAGTTCAGGTTGGTGCTCAACTTGGGTCACCGTAGCGAGCCACCGTTACGGAATCGTCCATCCACGCTCCAAGCTCGAGGTCATCCTTCGGGACGACATGGGACAATCAAGGACCCCTCATGCTTCAAGCCCGAAATCTCAGCGTCGAAGTCGGTGGCCGCCTCGTGGTCGTCGATGCGAGCTTTACTCTCAATTCCGGCGACAAGGTCGGGCTTGTCGGCCGCAACGGTGCCGGCAAGACCTCGATGCTGAAGGTCGTTGGTGGCGAGGCCGTCGCGATCGAAGGTCACGTGGCCCGCAAGGGGGCGCTCGGTTACCTGCGACAGGACCCCCGGCTCCATGCAGAGACGATCACCAACACCGCTTTGAGTCACGTCGTGTCCGGCCGGGGGCTCGACCAGGCCGCCGTGCGCGTCGAAAAACTGCGCCTTCGTATCGAGGAGAACCCCTCCAAGAAAAACGTCGAGCGGTTCGCGAAGGCCGAGGAGCGCTACCGGGCCGAGGGCGGCTACTCCGCGGAGTCCGAAGCACACCGCATCGCGCACGGGCTCGGACTCCCCGACGACCGGCTCGACTTGCCGGTCGCGGCGCTGTCGGGAGGCGAGCGGAGACGCGTCGAGCTGGCCCGCATCCTGTTCGCGGGGAGCGACGTACTGGTGCTAGACGAGCCCACCAACCACCTCGATACCGATGCCAAGTCGTGGCTGATGCAATTCCTCGCGACTTACAAGGGTGCGCTGCTGGTGGTCAGCCACGACCTCGTCCTGCTCGATCGATCGATCAACCGCGTCCTCCACCTCGACGAAGGCGCGCTCGTCGAGTACAAGGGCACCTATTCGGAGTACAGAGAAGCGCGCAAGAAGGATGAGGCCAGGCTCACGAAGATCGCCGGCCGTCAGGCCTCCGAGATCAAGCGGCTGTCCACGCTGGCCGATTCGATGCGCGGCCAGACCGTCCGTCGAGCGCGCACCGCGAAGATGCTCGACAGCCGGGTCGAGCGGATGCGCAACGAGCAGATCAGCGCACCCAAAACGGAACGCTCCACGGTGTTCCGATTTCCCGAGCCTCCCCACTGCGGCAAGCTCGTGCTCACCGTCGACTCCTTGACCAAGGGCTACGGCGGTCCGCCCGTGTTCGAGGACCTCGACTTCGAGCTCGGCCGCGGCGAGCGCTTGTTCGTGATGGGGCTGAACGGCGCGGGCAAGACCTCCTTGTTGCGCATCCTTGCCGGCCAGACCGAGGCCGACGGAGGCGAGTTCAGGACCGGAGTGGGGGCGTCGGTGGGCTACTACGCGCAGGAGCACGAGGGCATCATCCCCGGCCACGACCTCCTGTGGCACATGCGAGGGAAGTCAGGCGGATCGGACCAGCAACTACGCCAGCTGATGGGCATGTTCGGGCTCAGTGGCGAGATCGCGTTCCAGGACGCGGGCACGCTGTCGGGAGGAGAGAAGACGAAGCTTGCACTCGCCCAGCTCGTGGCGGGCAAGCACAACCTGCTGCTGCTCGACGAGCCCACCAACAACCTCGATCCACCCTCGCTCACCGCCATCGCCGACGCGCTGAGCCGGTGGCCGGGAGCCATGGTGGTGGTGAGCCACGATGTGGAGTTCGTCCGTGCGCTGACGCCCGACCGCGTCCTCTACATGCCCGAGGGCACCCTCGACTACTGGAGCGACGACCTCCTAGACCTCGTGTCGATGGCCTAGCCCGGCCTTACGATGAGCCCGCACGCGAGAGTGGCGGAATTGGCAGACGCGCTGGCTTTAGGTGCCAGTGCCCGTAAGGGCGTGGGGGTTCGAGTCCCCCCTCTCGCACTCATGTCATGTCGCGGGGCATCGTGGACGGTTGTCGCGGAGCATAGTGGACACCGGTCACCCGAGATCGCGCGGCTGATAGTCCCGGCTGGGGTCGAGCTCGAAGTCCCTCAGCAGGACCCCTTCTCGGT
>JBOGWV010000226.1:0-22175 GCA_050693975.1 Actinomycetota bacterium | reverse complement strand
GACCTGCATGGTGCGCAATGCCCTGCTGACGGCGCACTTCTTCGAGCATGAATCGTGTGGCAAGTGCACGCCTTGTCGTGAGGGCACGTGGTGGAAGGTGAAGGTCCTCCACCGGATCGAGCACGGTGAGGGCCGGCAGGAGGATCTCGATCTCCTACTGGACATCTGTGACGGTATCGACGGCCGCTCCTTCTGCCCACTTGGCGACGCGGCGTCGTGGGCGCTGCGCTCCAACGTGAAGCTCTTCCGAGAGGAGTTCGAGGCTCACGTTGCCGAAGGTCGTTGCACCTTCGACGGCGAGCACAAGCAGTTGGTGGGGGCCCGGGCGCGAGACGACGAGCCGGGTGGTGGCGCGTGACGCAGAACGGCAACGCGCCGGACGCCACCGTCTCGCTCACCCTGAACGGCATGGAGGTCAAGGCCGAGAAGGATCGCTTGTTGATCGACGTCGCCGAAGAGATCGGGATCTTCGTGCCCCGTTTCTGCTACCACCCCGGCATGAAGTCGGTCGCGGTGTGTCGCATGTGTCTGGTCCATATCGAGGGTCAGCGCAAGCTCCAACCCGCCTGCTCGACTCCGGTGACCGACGGGATGGTCGTCAACACTCGCGAGGAGAGCGCCGTCGACGCCCAGGAGGGCATGCTCGAGTTTCTGCTCATCAACCACCCCCTCGATTGCCCCATCTGTGATCGCGGCGGCGAATGCCCCCTGCAGGACCAGACCTACAAGCACGGCCCGGGCTCGTCGCGCTACATCGAGCCCAAGCGCACCTACGAGAAGGCACTTGCGATATCCGATCTCGTGGTGCTCGATCGCGAACGTTGTGTGCTGTGCTGGCGGTGCGTACGGTTCTCTGACGAGATCGCGGGCGACGCTTTCATCCAGCTGGTCGACCGAGGCCCGGGCACCCAGATCCTGAACTTCTCCGAGGAGCCGTTCGACAGCTACTTCTCCGGAAACACGATTCAGATCTGTCCGGTGGGGGCACTCACCAGCAAGCCGTACCGCTTCGTTTCGAGGCCGTGGGACCTGAAGAGCGCGCCGAGCGTGTGCGCCTATTGCTCTGTAGGTTGCCCCATCACCAACGAGTCGCGCAGCGACAAACTGGTGCGGTGCCAGGCACTCCCGAACGAGAACGTCAACGATTTCTGGATTTGCGACAAGGGGCGCTTCGGCTATCACTACGTGGACTCCGAAGAGCGCCTCACCGCTCCGCTCATTCGTGACGACGACGACGAGTTCACCGAGGCCACCTGGGGCAACGCCCTCGATGCGGTCGCGAGCAAGCTGCGCGGGGCGGGCTCGGCCGGATCGCAGAATGGAGAGGGAGCCAAGCGCGTCGGCATCATCGCGGGCGGGCACCTAACCACCGAGGATGCATGGGCCATAAGCAAGCTAGCGAAGGAAGTCCTGAAAACACCACACATCGATTCCCGCATTCAAGACGCGGGGGCTCCCTATGAGCGGACACTGCGCCTCTCGAGCGTTGCGGGTTCCACCGCGACCATCAACGATCTCGAGGGCGCACGCACGATCGTATGGGTGGGGCCCGATCCCAAAGAGACCCTTCCCGTTCTGTTCCTGAAACTTCGCAAAGCGGTGCTCGACAACCGCGCCAAGCTAATCGTCGTCTCCCCGCGCCGCCTGTCGCTCGACGTCTTCGCGACTCATGTCGTGCGAACAAAGGCGGGACAAGAGGCCTCTGCGATCGAGAACCTGGGGTCGGGTGCTACGGGTGATGACGTCGGCGATCCCCTGGTCGTGTGCTGGGGGCCGTCCTCGCCGGGACGGGACGAAGCCGCGATCGTGGATGCGATCGTCGACTTCGCCGCCGCGCGCGAGGGCAAATTGCTCGTGTGCCCGCCGCACGCCGGATCGCAGGGCCTCATCGACATGGGCGTCCATCCTTTGCTCGACGCCGGACACAGCCTTGTGGACGAGCCGGGTATGGACACGCGCGCCATCCTGCAGGCGGCGGCCGCCGGTGAGCTCGACGCTCTGTTGCTGTTCGGCGCCGACCTGATCACCGATTTTCCGGATGCGGAACTGGCCGAGAGAGCGCTCGATGCAGGGGTGTTCACGGTGTCGGTTCAGTTGTTCGCGACCGAGACCGCGGTGCGCGCCGATGTGCTGCTCCCCAGCACCGCCTATGCCGAGCGCGAGGGAACCTTCACCAACCTCGAACGCCGCATCCAGAAGCTCGAACCCCTTACTCCCGCGCCCGGAGTCGCTCGGGAACCGTGGCGGTTCTGTGCCTCGCTCGCGCGCACGATGGACCAGGACTGGGGCTGGCATTCGTTCGACGACGTGTGGGCCGATATCCGCGCGAAGGTCCCAACGCATGGCCTGGTCGACGTCCGCAAGCTCGAGGCCTCAGGCCCCACTCCCGCTCCCTACTACGAGAGCGGCTTCGAAGACGATCCGAGTCATTCGACCGGAGTGGTGGCGGGTCCCGGCGGCCAGTATCCCAAGGGCCACCGCTCGGGCACACCCTTTCAGACGGGACAGAACTGGCCGCTGTCGTGGGAGCTGCGGGGGTTCGAGGCGCGCCAGCGCCCGGGCATCGTCCCTGCTATTCCTGAAACCAATGGGCCGCCGGCGCTGAACGGTATGGCGGATCGAACGCCGCACGGCGAGGACGATGGGTTCGTGCTCTACACCGGCCGATTGATATACGACGACGGCACCATGGTGTCGAAGTCCTCCGCGCTCCACCATCTGGCTCACCGCGCCTACGTCGAGCTCAACGAGCACGACGCGAAGGAGCTGGGTCTGTCCGAGGGTGACGAAGCCGTGCTGAGCGCAAACGGGTCGGAAGCGAGTTTGGAGGTGCGGCTCGGCGACGTCGCGCGCGGAGCGGTGTTCGTGCCCTACGACCCACCGGGCTTCAACGCCAACATCCTCACCGCCTCGCCGCGCGTCACCATTAGGCGCGGGGCGGCCTCGGCCGGACCGCAGAACCAGACAGGAGGAGACGGCTGATGGGCGCCATCGCCGACTTCATCGGCGGCCCCGTGGTCGTCATTGCGATCGCCAAGGTTCTGGTCGCGTTCGTGGCGCTACTGCTCACGACGCTGCTGACCATCTGGTTCGAGCGCAAGGTCATCGCCGACATGCAGGCCCGCATCGGGCCGAACCGCTGGGGTCCGTTCGGCCTGCTTCAGTCGCTCGCGGACGGGATCAAGCTCTTCTTCAAGGAAGACGTCAGGCCGCGCCAGGCCGACCGCTGGACCTACGTCGTCGCTCCGATAATGGCAGCGGTGCCGTCTTTCCTGGCCTTTGCGGTAATTCCGTTCGGCGACGGGGTGACGGTCGGCGGCGAGAGAATCGACTTCATAGTGAGCGACCTCAACATCGGGCTCCTGTTCTTCCTCGCGATGGGATCGATCGGTGTCTACGGAGTCGTCCTGGCCGGGTGGGCATCGGGATCGAAGTACCCCTTGCTCGGCGGCATTCGCTCGAGCGCCCAACTGATCTCATACGAGATCGCGCTCGGCATGTCGCTGGTTCCCGTGGTTCTCGTGACCGGCAGCCTCTCTACGCTCGAGATCGTCGCAGCCCAATCGGGCACGGTCTCCAACGTCACCTTCTTCGACGGCATCCCGGTGCTCGAGCAGATCTCCGGGATCTTCGAGTTCATTCCCAACTGGTACATCTGGTCGCAATGGCCCGCGTTCATCCTGTTTATGGTCGCGGGGATCGCCGAGACCAACCGGGCGCCGTTCGACCTTCCCGAGGCGGAGACAGAGCTGATCGCGGGTTTCCACACCGAGTACTCAGGAATCAAGTTCGCGCTGTTCTTCTTGGGCGAGTACATCCACATCGTGGTCGTCTCGGCGATGGCGGTGACGCTGTTCTTCGGCGGATGGAACGGCCCCGGCTTTGACTTCCTGCCCTGGATCTGGCCGGTGTTCTGGTTCCTGGTCAAGACGATCGTGTTCCTGTACCTCTTCGTATGGCTTCGTGCCACCTTGCCGAGACTGCGCTACGACCGGCTGATGTGGCTGGGGTGGAAACGGCTGATCCCGGCCGGGCTGCTGTGGATCATGGTCACGGCGGTCGTCAACACCGAGGGCGTGTCGCGCCAGGTTCGCCTAGCGGTCTTCGCCGCGCTATTTCTCGGGGTGCTGTTGGTGGTCGCAAAGGGCGATCCGAGGCTGAAACAGATCGTCACCCCCCAGAGGCCGAGCCGGTCGCCGCGGCGATCGAAGGACCAGGAGGTGAGCAGTGGCTCTGCCTGAGATCCTCACCGGCATGAAGGTCGTTATAAAAAACGTCTTCAAGTCCAAGGAGACGATCTCTTATCCCGAGGTGCGCCGGCAGCCGTTCCCTCGCTTCAAGGGTCGTCACATCCTCGATCGTCACCCCGACGGACTCGAGAAGTGCATCGGATGTGAGCTGTGCGCGGGAGCCTGTCCCGCGGATGCGATCTACGTGGTGGGGGCCGAGAACCGGCCGGACGCTCGCTTCTCGCCCGGCGAGCGGTACGCGCAGATCTATCAGATCAACTATCTCCGTTGCATCTTTTGCGGGCTCTGCGTGGAAGCGTGTCCGACCGAGGCGCTGTTGATGACGACCGAATACGAGATCTCAGGGGCCTCGAGGGACGAGCTCATCTACACCAAGGATCAGCTCATCATCGACGCCCCCATCAAGCGGCACTGGAAGACCAAGGTGGAGTACAGCCCCGACCGAGCCACCAAGGAAAAGACCAAATGAGTCTCGACCTGATCGTGTTCGGGGCGATGTTCGTCCTGACGCTCGGCTCGGCTATCGCGATGATCTTTGCGCGCAACGCCGTGCACGTGGCTCTGTTCCTCGTGGTCACCCAGGTTGGTTTGGCCGTTGCGTTCCTGCTCGAGGGTGCCTTTTTCGTCGCGGTGGTTCAGATCATCATCTATGCGGGAGCCATCATGGTGTTATTCCTGTTCGTTCTCATGCTGCTGGGAGTCGACAGGCGCGAGGCGTTGCACGAACCCCTGATGTTCCAGCGGCCCGCCGCGATCGGGCTGGGGGTGCTGCTCACGGCTCAGGTGCTGTATGTGGCCGTCCGCGGGGTGGACCTCACCTTTTCCGCGGGCGGACAGGAAGCGCTCGAGGAGATCAACTCGGACCCGGGCAATGTCCTTGGGATCGCGCGCGTGTTGTTCGGAAAGTACCTCCTCCCGTTCGAGGTGACATCCGTACTGCTCATAGCGGCTGTGGTGGGAGTCATGGTGCTCGCCCGCCGCATCTATGCGATCGCCCCGACCACCGGCTCGCAAACACCCGAAGGAAGCGAGAAGGAGGTGACCGCGTGACGGATGTCTCTCCAGGCTACTTCCTGGCGCTGGCGGGTTTGCTGTTCACGGTTGGCGCCGTCGGCGCCCTCGTGCGACGCAACGCGATAGTGATCTTCATGTTCGTCGAACTCATGCTCAACGCCGTGAACCTGTTCTTCGTGACGTTCGCGCGTATGCAGGGCAATCTCGACGGACAGGTGCTCGTGTTCTTCGTGCTCGTGGTCGCGGCCGCTGAGGTCGTCGTCGGACTGGCCCTGATCCTCATGATCGCGCGCCGGCGAGCGACTCTCGATGTCGACAACGTAAACCTGCTGAAGTGGTGACGGCATGACGCTTGCAGCCACCGCTCCGGGCGGCTTCCCACTGCTGGCCGCTGCCGTGATCGCGCTGCCCCTCCTCGGCTCCGCCGCCCTGATGTTCTTCGGCAGGCGACTCGGGCGGCTGTCGGCCTACATCGCAACCGGTGCCATCGGCCTGAGCTTCATCTGTGGCGTCGCACTGTTCTTAGGCCTTCTCGGCGAAGCAGGCGAGGAGCGTGAGTTCGTCATCAAGCTGTTCGACTGGATCACCGTCGCAGATTTCCAGGCGAACGCAGATCTGCTCGTCGATCCACTGAGTGTTGTGATGGTCCTGATCGTTACGGGGGTTGGGACGCTCATCCACATCTATTCGATCGGCTACATGAAGGGCGACGCCGGTTACGCACGCTTCTTCGCTCACCTGAACCTCTTCTGCGGCGCAATGCTGATCCTCGTTCTCGCCGACAACCTGGTGTTGCTGTTCGTCGGTTGGGAGGGAGTCGGACTCTGTTCCTATCTCCTTGTGGGCTTCTGGTTCGAGCGAAACGCGGCCGCAAACGCCGCCAAGAAGGCCTTCATCGTCAACCGCATCGGCGACTTTTCGTTCTTGCTCGGGATCTTTTTGATCGCGGGCGAGGTGGGCAGCCTGAGCGTGGCGGAGGTCAACGCCGGTGCTGCCGGCATGGGGGCGACGCTCGCCACCATCGGTGCACTGTTGCTGTTCGGAGGTGCCACCGGAAAGAGCGCCCAGATTCCGCTTTACGTCTGGCTGCCGGACGCCATGGAGGGCCCGACTCCCGTCTCGGCCCTGATCCACGCCGCGACGATGGTGACGGCGGGGGTATACGTGGTCGCTCGTTTCAGCCCTCTGTTCGAGGCGGGCGGAGCTACCGCGCTCACGGTCGTGGCCTGGATCGGCGCGCTCACCGCGTTGTGGGCTGCGCTGATGGCTGCATTCGAATACGACATCAAGAGGGTTCTGGCTTATTCCACGATCAGCCAGCTCGGGTACATGTTCCTGGCGAACGGCGTCGAGGGTTACTCGATAGGCATCTTTCATTTCGTGACCCACGCGTTCTTCAAGGCCCTGATGTTCCTCGGAGCGGGTGCCGTCATGCACGCGCTTGCCGGCGAGACGGATATGAGGAACATGGGCGGCCTGCGCAAGGCGATGCCCATCGTGGGTTGGACCTTTCTCGCCGGCTGGCTCGCTATCTCAGGGATCTTCCCGTTCGCGGGCTTCTTCTCGAAGGACGCGATTCTGGCCGTCACGTGGGAGCACGGTGCGTATGCACTGTGGGGAATCGGGCTGTTCACTGCGGCTCTGACGGCGTTCTACATGTCGCGGATGTACTTCAGGGTGTTCGAGGGTGAGCTGAAGGTGCCCGAAGGCGTCCACGTGCACGATGCTCCCAAGCTGATGGCCGCGGCGCTGATACCGCTCGGCGTGCTGTCGGTCGTCGCCGGGGTTATCAACCTGCCAGGCCTGCTGACCCTCGAGCACTGGCTCGACCCCGTACTGGGTGAGCCAGAGGTACCTCACGGACTCACCGAGCTCACGCTCATCGGCTCGGCGCTGGTGGTCTCGATTCTCGGAATCCTCGCAGCGCGTGCGCTCTACCTGCAACAGGGAGGCGCGGCGCGGCGCGAGCGTTTCGCGAGTACTGCTCCCCGGTTCGTCAACGCGGCCCGCAACAAGTTCTACGTCGACCGTATCTACGGGCAAACCATCGTGCTGCCCGGTAAGGCGTTCGCAGGGTTCTGCGCGTCCGTGTTGGACAAGCGGATCATCGACGGAGCCGTCAACGGTGTGGCGTGGATCGTGACGCGCACCGCGCAGGGAGTCCGCCACCTACAGACGGGATACGTGAGGCAATACGGAACGATCTTCCTGCTGGGTGTGGTGGCGGTCCTGGCCACCCTGTTCCTGAGGACCGGTCTGTGAGCGATTTCCCGTTCCTCGACGTCGTGATCTTCCTGCCGCTGGTCGGTGCGGTTCTCCTCGGCTTCGCGCCCAAGGGCAACGTCGCAGTGCTCCGCTACGGGGCGCTGGGTATCACGCTGGCTGTTTTTCTGCTTTCGCTGGGCCTGCTCGTCAACTTCGATACGGCCGACGCGGGCTTTCAGCTAGGCACGAGCGCCGAGTGGATTCCGGAGTGGGGTGTCGGCTACCTGACGGGGATCGACGGGATCAGCCTCTGGTTGATTCTGCTGACGACCTTCCTGATGCCGCTTTCGGTGCTCGCCTCGTGGTCGATCACCACCCGCGTAAAGCCCTACTTCGCGTTCCTCCTCGTCCTCGAGACCGGGATGCTCGGAGTCTTCTCTTCGCTCGACATGTTCATGTTCTATGTCTTCTGGGAGGTAGTGCTCGTCCCGATGTATCTCCTGATCGGGATGTGGGGTTACGGCAATCGCATCTACGCGGCGATGAAGTTCTTCTTGTTCACGCTCGCCGGCTCGCTGCTGATGCTGGTGAGCATCCTGTATCTGTACTTCGCCGCGGGCACCGATCCGACGTTCAACTACCAGGAGCTTCTCGGCACACCGTTGCCGCTCGACGTTCAACGCCTGCTGTTCCTGGGGTTCTTCGCCTCGTTCGCAGTCAAGGTCCCGCTGGTACCGGTCCACAGCTGGCTGCCCGACGCGCACACCGAAGCTCCGACCGCGGGCTCGGTCATGCTGGCCGCGGTGCTCCTAAAGATGGGCACCTATGGCCTGCTTCGCTTCGCCATTCCCCTGTTTCCCGACGCGGCCCGCGAGCTGGTACCGGTGGTGATGACTCTGGCGATCGTCGGCATCATCTACGGAGCGCTGGTCGCGATCATGCAGAAGGATCTCAAGCGCCTGGTTGCCTACTCGTCGATCGCCCACCTCGGCTTCGTCGTGCTGGGTATGTTCGTCGGAACGATCCAGGGCATGAGCGGGGGCATCCTGCAGATGATCAATCACGGGCTCTCCACAGGGGCGTTGTTCATGCTCGTTGGGCTTCTCTACGACCGCCGCCACACCCGTCTCATCGCGGACTTCGGAGGGCTCGCCAAGACCATCCCCTTATTGGCGGGCGTGTTCCTCTTCGTAGTGATGTCGTCCATCGGCCTTCCGGGTCTCAACGGCTTCGTGGGTGAGTTCCTGATCCTGCTCGGGACGTTCTTCGGGTACCGCTGGTGGGTGGTTCCCGCGACCTTCGGTGTCGTGCTGGCGGCCATCTATCTTCTGTGGGCCTACCAGCGCGTGTTCCATGGCCCGGTGACGCACCCGGCCAACGAGACGCTCCCCGACATGAGGGTGCGCGAGTGGCTCATGCTGGCGCCCATCATGGCCCTTATCCTGCTGATCGGCGTGTACCCTAAGCCGTTCCTCGACCGCATCGAGCCGTCGGCGAAAAAGGTAGTCGGCCAGCTGCAACAATCGTCGGTGCTTCCCGGCCGGGTGGAGGAAGCCGGTGGACCTTAACCTTCCCGACGTTCGGCTTCTCGGCATCGCGCCGGAGATCGCGCTGGTGGTGGGCGCGCTCGTCATCCTGATCTTCGACGCCTCGCTCAAGGAACGCGCCGACAAGTGGTACCTGTCTCTGCTGACGACGATCACACTCGGCGCGGCGATCTTCTTCTCCATCCAGGCCTGGGGCACGACCGCGCTGCAGATGGGCGACATGATCGCGGTTGATGGCTTCGCAACCTTCGTCAAGATCACGCTCGCGGTCTTCGGGTTGCTCACCGTGTGGGTCAGCCGTGACTATCTGCACCGTGACGGCATCGAGGAGTCGGAGTTCTACGCGCTAACGCTGTTTGCGGTCGCGGGCATGATGCTCATGGCGTCGTCTGCGGATCTCATCATGATGTTTTTGGCACTCGAGACGTTCTCGCTGTCGCTCTACGTGTTGGTGGGCTTTCGGCGTACCTCGGTGACGGGCCAGGAGTCGGCCATGAAGTACTTCTTGCTCGGCGCGTTCTCCTCGTGCTTCTTCCTTCTCGGCATCGCCTTCGTGTACGGCGCGATCGGCTCGACACAGCTCTACGGGACCCAGGAGGCCCAGGGCATCGCCTCGACCCTCATCGGCTTGCCGGCGGGCGAGCTGACCCTGTTGGTGCTTGCGACCGGACTCATCATCGTGGGTCTCGGCTTCAAGGTTGCGGCCGTGCCGTTTCACATGTGGACCCCCGATGCATATCAGGGCGCGCCCTCGCCGGTCACCGGGTTCATGGCCGCCGCCACCAAACTCGCCGCGTTCGCCGCGCTGCTGCGGTTGCTCGACGCGGTCCTGTTCCCGCTTCGTTGGGACTGGCGTCCCCTCGTCGTCGGCATGGCGGTGTTGACGATGGTGGTGGGGTCCGTCCTCGCGGTTGTGCAGGAGGATCTCAAACGATTGCTCGCCTACTCCTCGATAGCTCACGCGGGCTTCGTGTTCACCGGGATCATCGCGACCAACGACCGCGGGGTATCGGGATCGCTGTTCTATCTCGCTACCTACGGCATCACCGTCCTAGGAGCGTTCGCGGTGGTCGCGATTCTGGGAGGTCGCGGCGAGCGACGCTCCAGGATCGACGACTTTCGCGGCCTGTTCTACGAGCGGCCGTTGATGGCCGGTGCTTTGACCCTGTTCCTGCTCTCGCTCGCAGGGGTTCCGGCCACTTCCGGCTTCGTGGGCAAGCTCGTCGTGTTCGGGGCCGCGGTCGAGGAGGGCTACACGTGGGTTGTCGTAGTCGGAGCCCTTGCGAGCGCGGTGGCCGCGTTCTTCTACCTGAAGGTGCTCGTGGTGATGTACATGCAGGAGCGTGACGAGGACGATGAGGCGCTCGAGGAACCCGGCGGCGGATGGCTTGCGCCCTCGGTGGTGGCCCTGGCCGCGCTCGTAACGGTCGTGCTGGGTCTGTACTGGAGCCCGCTGATCGACCTCGCCGAGAAGGCAACCTTCTTCTTCTAGGCATCCACAGGGTCGCGCTCCGAGCGGGCTCCACCGAGCGCGACGTAGGCGTGTGTCAGCGCGATGACTCCCACCAGACCGGCGATCGACCCGACCGCTCCGATCGCAATCCAGGCGGCGCCGAGGTCTCGATCCCAGCGGAGTTGCGCGCCGGTCTGCAGCACCGCCAGGGGCGCTATGAAGAGCAGCGCGAAGACGATGCCGATGGGGACACGGTTGCCCGCGCTTAGCGCCACGCTCGAGCGCATCGCCTGGAACGGCCACGCGCGCTCCTGGACCGAGGCGGGCTGCGCGAGGGCCAGCATCGACCCGATCACGAGACCGCCCACGATCAACGCAAGAAAGCCGAGAAGAATCACGGTGATGGCCAGCAGCCCGGTAAGCGCGAAGCGCCAAAACACCCGGTGACGAAAGGCGGCTTTGATCCACTCGTCCGCCGAGAGCTCGCGGCTGCTGGAGGCCGCCATGATGGTTGCGATCTGAAGGTAGGCCGACACGACCGATAAAAGCAGGGCGCCGAACAACACCGCGTCATCGATCTGGCTCACGCTTGCCGACGCGCCGTAAATCAGCAGGTCGAGCAGCAGGATCCACGAAAAGGGGGGCCTGATGAGGTCCCTGACGGCTTGGGCCACGAGCGACCCCGCGCGGAGCTCGACCAACCGTTGTGCCGGAACCTGCGGGGGCTGCATCGCTTCGATCTTACGGGAGTGGGTGGCCTGGATCACCTCGCGCGGCGCCACGCTCTCAACAGCACCGAGGCGGCGATGAGCCACACGGCCCCCACCACGATCGACAGCCCGAGCGCGTAGTTGTTGGGCAGCACCGAGGGATTGTCTGATCGCAGCCCGTAGCCGCGCAGGAAGGGCCATGTCGTCAAGGTGATGGCTCCGGTGGCGATCAGCGCGCCCTGGACGGCCGCGCGAAGCGGCGGGCGCACTCGATTGACGAGCAGACTTCCGGCCGCGATCACCAGAGGTGCGACGACGAAGTCGTGCACGATCAGCGAGCCGGCGAACCATCTGATCCATTGTTCGGGATGTGTGCGCGCGCTTTCGGCGAACAGTCCCCCGGCGCCGTACGCGAGCACGGCCCAACCGATCGCGGCGCAGCTCCAGAACACGCGCGGGCTGGGGGCGATCTCGTCGACCTTGTTCACAACGCGATCAGCTCTCCGACCCACTTGGTCTGCATCACGCCCGGCCGGTTCGGTCCTATCAAGCGCAGCGGGAAGCCGTGGTCGATGT
Organism: Actinomycetota bacterium; assembly: GCA_050693975.1. Classification (GTDB taxonomy): domain Bacteria; phylum Actinomycetota; class CADDZG01; order CADDZG01; family WHSQ01; genus WHSV01. The sequence continues at coordinate 10,420 of JBOGWV010000226.1, read as the reverse complement.
GCAGCTCGTCCCCGTTGCAGTCGAGCGCAAGAAGCGTGTCGGGATCCCGGGCGTGCGACGGGTTCAGCTCGGAGGCGCGATACAGGCCATCGGTTTGAAGTGACTCGACGCTCACGATGACTTCTTCATCCGCCCCCGCCATGACGAGCAGGTCTCTCACGCGCACGCCGCGCCACGCCACGTTTGCGCTCCATCCCTCGACGCATGAGATCGGCAGTGTGGCCTCGACTTGTGGTAGGGAGCGCAGCTCGTCGAGCGAGAGGCTCAGCTCGCGCTCGACCTTGCCTCCGACTCTCAACCGGTAAGAAGGCGCCCTGGCGCTGTCGGTGACTCCCGCGCTCAGCGCGCTCTTGTTGACGGGGAAACCCTGAGGGCCGATGTCCGGCCGTCGAGGCGCGAGCAGAGCGAGCCGGTTGAGTGGTGAGAAGGTCTGCCCCACCGTGGTAACCGTGAGCGCGCCTGCGGTCGCGACGATCACCCAGAGGAAGCCGCGACGGCTCAGTCCTTCTCCGGTGGCCTCGTGCAGACTTGCCGGGTCCCTGGTGAACGCCTCGCGTCTCACGATGCCGGCCTTTGCTCCGATGTGCACGATCAGGGCACCCATGGTGATCCACGACGCCCAGTAATGCCCAGCGGGGAAGAAGAATCTCCACGGGTACCAGAGACCGATGTTGGCGATGCCGGTAAATGCCAAGAAGAGGCTTCCCGCAACCAGCGGGAACAGCGAGATGCGCTCGACGAGGTGCATCCCGTTCTTGACCGGTGGCCACACCCAGAAGCGCGGATACACGGTCCACAGCTTGGCCAACAGAAGGGGGATGGCCGCGATGCCGGTCGCTACGTGAAGGCTCTGCGTCACGCGGTAGAGGCCGGCGGGACGAGACGGCCAGGTGAACCAATCAGGAGGCTGCTGAATGAGGTGGCTGAGGAGTCCCGTCGCGAAACAGATCGTGAAGCACACTCCGAGCGCCAGACCGAGGAGAGCCGCGATGCGCGGGGAATGGAGGCGGCTCGTGAAGGCGTCTTCCCTGAACGGACCGACGCGCAAGCGATCCGGCGGGGCTATCAGAGGAGCTCTAGGTTTGCGAACCATCGCCCCTCCGCGTTCCACAGCTTGTCGGTCCGGAACCCGGCTTGCCCCGCAAGGGCGCGCACGCCGTCGGCACCCACCTGTGCCCAGGGGAACGCCTCGGTGACGCCCCGGTCGGTCTCGAGCCGAGCGGAGATGGCGCGCGAGCTCACGCCCGGAGGCTCGACCTCGGCGAACACCCGGCCGCCGGGGCGCAGCAACCCCGCGATCCGCCACAACAGCGCCGCCGGGTTGCCTCCGATACCGATGTTCCCGTCAAGCAGGAGCGCGGAGCCCCACCGCCCGGCCGCGGGCACCCGCTCGAAGATAGACCTGAGCAGGACCGGGGCACCCTTGCGTCGGGCAATGTCGATCGCGGATGGGGATGCATCTACCCCAAGCGCAAGCCGTCCGGCCCGCGCTAAGGCCAGTACATGCCTTCCGGGGCCGCAACCCACGTCGAGAACCGGACCGGGTGCCCGCCCGAGCATCTGTCTCTCTGCAGCCGACGCTTCGCACATCCAGCGCGCCATCTCGAGGCGCACGATCGTCCCGTCAGAGGCCACGAGGCGGGCACTAAGCGATCCACTCGGCTGCTCTGCGGTTCGGCCGAGCCCACATCCCGCCTCGACGCCCGGACTCACCGAAGCGAAGCACCGAGAGAATCTCGATTCCGGCGCCTGCGCGGCGACTGCAACCGCGTCGTCGTAGTAGTCGACGTCTTGCAGGACAGGGAGGCTCGCGCAGGAAAGCCCCAGTTGTGCGAGGCGTTGCCGCTGGGCGAGCGCGGTGCGGGGTGTGCTCATGGGTACGCCCGTAAATGCAGGCGTCAACGGATGCCCGAGCCCGATGGCCCAGTAACCGCCGTCGAGGGTGTCGCCGAGAACCGCGTCCGACTCGGCGAGAAGCTCGAGCGCGCGGTCCAGTAGCGAGGCGCTCATCTGGGGTGTGTCCATGCCGACCAGCAGAGCGGGCTCTCCGGTGTCCTCGAACGCGGCGGCCAACCGTTCGCCCAGACCGGACCCTCGCTGTTGGATCACGTCGAATCCCCGAAGGCTCTCGAGCAAGCCTCCGACCTCGCCGTCGAGAGCCAGCACGCGTCGACGGGCCGAGGACCGCCGCACGCTCACCAGCGTGTCGATGAGCGCAGCCTCTGCGAGCGCGGCGGCCTGCGGGGGCGTGCACGGTGGAGTCAGTCGCGTCTTCGAACGCCCCGGCACGGGCGCCTTGGCGATGACGATGATGGTGCGCGCGGAGTGGGCTCGGCCGGACCGCACGGCAGACCATCTCACGTTCGCTGCAGCACTTTCATCATGTCGTTGACGGCCCGGAGCGTGCCCCGTGCGGTGCCGGTGACCTTGGACCTTCCCGTCCTACCGGCGTAAGGGACCGGCGTGGTGATGATGCGCCAGCCCGCGTGGTGCGCGGCCATCACCATCTCGAGCGGCCAACCGAAGCGCCTGTCGACGAGCCCCAAGCCGACGAGAGCCGCACGACGAGCCGCCCGCATGGGCCCGATGTCCGCGATCTTGAGCCCGGTGCGATGCCGTACCACGCGCGCCAGAGCCCGGTTCGCGAACCGGGCGTGGAACGGCCAAGCACCGCGTTCTGCGACGCGGGTGCCGATGGCGAGGTCGGCGGCGCCGCTCTCTACGAGGCCGGTCACGAGAGGCAGTTCGTGTGGGTCGAGCGATCCGTCGCAGTCCATGAATGCAACGATCTCCGCGCTCGCTGCGAGAAGTCCGGCCCAGCATGCTGCACCGAAGCCCCGCTGGCTTTCGTGAACGACGAGCGCGCCAAGCCTCGTAGCGAGCGCGCCGGACCCGTCTGTGGATCCGTTGTCGACGACGATCGCACGGAAGCCATGAGGAACTCGCGCCAGCACACTCGGGATAGCAGAAGCTTCGTTTAGCACGGGCAGGATCACATCGGGCATGTAGGAGAACGTACCGACGAAAGCGCGGCTGCAACCCCCGAAAGTGATTACGAAGCGCGGAACATTGGGACTTGAACGGGCTGCCGACGACCGGCGACGCGTAGTGTCGTTTCGATGACGATCCACGTGCAGACTTACGCGCCGAGCGGGAGCTCGCGTAACGCACCTATCCGAGCGGAGGGAAGCTCGCGCTCGTGGGCTGCCCTCGCAGCGTGGAGCTTCCTACTGACCGGTGCCCATGTGTGGGGGAGACTCGTTAACGAGGACCACGCCACCAAGATCCTGGCTCCTCCGTTGTTCGGTCGCTTTGATCTTCGCCTGAGCCCCGCGATAGTTGTCCCGGTAGCACTCGCCGCCCTCGTGGTGTGGTGCGCGCCCCGGCTGGTCGGGAGGCTCGGTTGGCGCACGCTACTGGTCGTGACCGTGGTCGTCGCGGCGACCTGGGCGGTGTCGCTTGCCGCCGTCGACGGCCTGGGCGCCTTGAGCGCGCCACTCGAGAACCGTCACGACTACCTCTCGAACGTGAGGCGTGTCGGGTCCCCGGGCGCCTTCGTCGACCGGTACGCAAACGAACTGCCCGCCTACTCCGTGCACGCGCAGGGCCACCCGCCCGGCATGGTCCTCGTTCTGTGGGCGATGCAGCGAGTGGGCCTCGGCGGCGCCGTCCCCGCGGCGGCGCTCCTGGTCACAGTGGGAGCGTCCGCCGCAGCGGCGGCACTCGTAACTCTGCGCGCGGTGGCGGGGGAGCAACGAGCTCGTCGGGCCGCCGCCTTTCTTGCGCTTGCCCCGGCAGCGGTGTGGATCGCAACCTCCGCCGACGCGCTTTTCATGGGAGTCGGTGCATGGGGAATCGCGCTGCTTGCGCTTGGAGCGGCGCGCGGCTCCGACCTGCTTTCCTTCGTCGGCGGCCTGACGATGGGTGCGGCGTTGATGCTGTCCTACGGTGTTGTCTTACTCGGCGTCGTGGCGGTGGCCGTGGTGCTCATTCAGCGCCGGGTCCGGCCCCTTGTCGTGGGTGGCGCCGGAGTGCTGGCCGTCCTCGGGGCCTTCGCGGTTGCAGGCTTCTGGTGGTTCGAGGGGCTTGCGGCATCTCTCGAACGCTACGAGCTGGGGGTTGCTGGAGAACGACCGTACGAGTTCTTCTTGATAGCGAACCTCGCGGCCTTCTGCCTGGCTGTCGGACCGGCGACCGCGGTGGCGTTGGGGCGGCTGAGGGGTCTCCCTACCTGGGCAATAGTCGGAGCCGCGCTGGTCGCGATTGCTGCAGCAGACCTGTCCGGATTCTCGAAAGGCGAGGTCGAGCGAATCTGGCTCATCTTCTTGCCCTGGGTCCTCATCGCCTGCGGCGCCTTCGAATTTCACCGGGCCCGTGGAATGCTGGGACTCCAGGCTGTTGTGGCCCTGGCAGTGCAGACGGGAGTGAGGACGCCGTGGTAGAGCCATCGCCTCGATCTGATGAGGCGACCACGCGCTCGAGCGGCAAGGACGAGCAGCAAAGGCCGCTCGTGTTGGTCGTCGAGGACGACGACACCGTGTCCGAGGTGGTCGAGCGCTATCTCGAGCGAGAGGGTTTCCGCGTCGAGGTGACGCCGGACGGCCTCGCGGCGGTTGATCGATTCGGCGAGGACGTGGACCTCGTGGTGCTGGACATCATGCTTCCTGGTCTCGACGGGCTCGAGGTCTGCCGGAGGCTTCGAGCCCACAGCCCTGTTCCCATCATCATGCTCACCGCCCTCGGGGACGAGAGCGATCGAATCATGGGGCTCGAGCTCGGTGCCGACGACTATCTCGCGAAGCCCTTCTCGCCTCGTGAGCTGACGGCGCGCGTCAAGTCGGTGTTGCGCCGGGCCAACGGCCTGCTGGCTCCGCATACCGCTCAGGGCGAGCTCGTTGCAGGTGATATCTCGGTCGTTGTGCAGGCGCATGAAGTGCAGGTGGGCGGCGAGCTCGTGTCTTTGACCTCGCGCGAGTTCGAGCTTCTCGTCTACCTCATGACGCATCCACGTCGCGTCTTCACGCGCGAGCAGCTGCTCGAGACGGTGTGGGGCTACACCTACGGCGACAAGTCGACGGTGACGGTGCACGTGCGCCGGCTGCGCGAGAAGGTCGAGTCGAATCCGGCCGAACCGCGCCACGTGGTCACGGTGTGGGGTGCCGGCTACAGGTTCGACCCATGAGGGAGATGAAGCGTGCCCTCACATTGGTTTTCGCCGGTGGGGCGGTCGCGGTGGCTATTGCCGCGGTCGCCCTGAAGCTTCCGGCCAGCGACTCGCTGCTGCTCGCCGGATACGCGGCCTCAGGTGCCCTGATCACGGGCCTGGCGGGCGGGATGGTCATGAACTCCTTGCGCAGCCGCTCGATCGCGCTGTTGTCCTCCGTCGCAGCCATTACCACCGTATCGGCCGTTGCGCTGGGGGCGGTGGTTGCATCGCAGGCGATGTTCATCTCTCGCCACGACCTGAGCGCGCTCGCCTTGGTGCTCGTTGCAGCCGGTACGGTTGGAGTCGCCTTTGCCGTGATCCTTGGACAGAGGGTGTCGTCGGCCCGCCGCTCGCTGGCAGAGACGACCCGGCGGATCGGCGCGGGTGACTTCTCTCCGGCCGGCAAACTTCCCGCGCCCGCCGAGTTCGCTGCGCTCGCCGACGAGCTCGAGGACATGTCGGAACGCCTTCAGGAGGCGCAGGAGCGCGAGCGTGCGCTAGAGGCGTCGCGTCGAGAGCTCGTCGCGTGGGTGAGCCACGATCTGCGCACTCCGCTAGCGGGGATCCGAGCCATGGCCGAGGCGTTAGAAGACGGGGTCGTGACCGACCGCGCGACCGTCGCCCGCTATCACGTCACGATCCGCAATGAAGTCGATCGACTCGCCGGTTTGGTCGATGACCTGTTCGAGCTGAGTCGGATCAACGCGGGGTCGATGCGCCTCGAGATGGAGCGGGTGTCACTTGGAGACCTCGTGTCCGACGCGCTCTCGGCGGCATCGGGCATCGCGTCGGCGAAGGGAGTGCGGCTGGAGGGAGCGCTCGATGGACGCTCGCCGGAGCTCGAGTTGTCGGCGGCTGAGATGGGACGCGTGCTGCGGAATCTTCTCGAGAACGCCATCCGCCACACCCCCGGCGACGGCGTGGTTCACATCGAGACGGGTGTCGAGACGACCCATGCCTACGTGCGAGTCGCCGACGAGTGCGGCGGAATAGCCGAGGACGACATCGACCGTGTATTCGAGGCCGCCTTCAGAGGCGAGGCGGCGCGTACCCCGGGTGACGGGGGTGGCGGTCTCGGCCTCGCGATCGCCCGGGGGATCGTGGAGGCGCACGAGGGCGAGATCAACGTCCGCAACTTCAACGGCGGCTGCGCCTTCACGATCCGCCTGCCGATGCTCTCGGAGGGCGAAGGCGAGGACCACGATTGAGGGTCCTCGTCACCGGCGCCGCGGGTTTCATCGGTTCGCATGTAGTCGACGAGCTGGTAACAGCCGGACACGAGGTGGTCGGACTCGACTCACTCGGTGCGCGCCCGCGTCACGACCGGCCCAACTATCTCAACGACCGCGCTGCCTTCGTCGAAGTCGATCTGCGTGATCGAGACGCGCTGCCGGAGATCGTGAGCGGCGTCGACGCGGTCTCGCACCAGGCGGCCAAGGTCGGCCTCGGCGAGTCTTTCTCGGACGTGACCGACTACGTCGCACACAACGATCTCGGGACCGCCGCGTTGCTCCGCGCTCTGTTCGAAACCCGCTTCCGCGGCCGCCTCGTGCTCGCGAGCAGCATGGTGGTGTACGGCGAGGGGAGCTACGCGTGCGAAAGTCACGGCGTGGTGCGTCCCGGCCCCCGAGCCCGCCACGACCTGGTCTCCGGACGCTTCGATCCCAGGTGCCCAGAGTGCGGAAGCGAGGTGTCCCCCGAGGCGGTTACCGAACAACTTTCGGTCGATCCGCGCAACGTCTACGCCGCCACCAAGCTCCATCAGGAGCAGATCTGCGCGCTGTTCGGAAGGGAGACCGGCGCGTCGGTCGCCTTGCTCCGTTATCACAACGTCTACGGGCCGCGCATGCCGCGCGACACGGTTTATTCGGGCGTCCCGAGCATCTTTCTGTCGGCGCTCGAACGGGGCGAGTCACCTGACGTCTTCGAGGATGGTCGCCAACTGCGGGACTTCGTCCACGTCGGCGACGTGGCACGCGCCAATGTCCTCGCGCTGAGCAACTCGGGCGCCGAAGGACCATTCAATGTCTCCACCGGTGCCCCGCGCTCGGTCTACGAGATGGCCACGGCCCTAGGGCGAGGCTTCGAGGGCGCGGCTCCGGCGCGAATCACCGGTCGCTACCGCCCGGGAGACGTTCGTCACGTGTTCGGCTCGCCCAAACGAGCCCTGGATGTGCTCGGATGGCGGGCTGAGGTCGACTTCGGCGCCGGGATGCAAGAGCTTGCCAGAGAACGAGCCGGAGCCGCCTGAGGCATCCGTCGCGACGTTCACGAACGAACGAACCATCCACATGGGCGCCATGGCCAGCGTGATAGTTTTCGGCTGGTGAACAGCGGCTTTCCTGCACATCTGTGGGCTTCGAAGTCCAATGGGGCCGGCAGTGACCGCCGCTGGATCCCCGACACTCAAGAGCCGTCCTTGGCGAAAAGAAGCTCAACGCGAACGAGAGTGGGACAGGTCAGTGCCTGAAGGTTATTTCGGTAGCTACATAACCATCGGTATCTTCGCCGCCGTCGGCTTCGTGCTCGTGTTCGGCACGCTTGCCCTGACCAAGCTGCTCCGTCCCAACCTCCCGACCCGGGCCAAGATGACGACCTACGAGTCGGGCATCGACCCGATCGGAACCGGATGGGCGCAGGCCAACGTGCGCTACTACGTCTTCGCCCTTCTGTTCGTGATCTTCGACGTCGAGGCCGTGTTCCTGTTCCCCTGGGCGACGGTGTTCGAGTCCCTGGGGACCCAGGCCTTCGTCGAGATGGTGATCTTCATCGTCATTCTGGCGCTCGCCCTTCTCTACGCGGTCCGCAAGAGGGTGCTCGAATGGCTGTAATCGAGAAGGTGCCCCTCCCCAAGCCTGTGTCGTGGGCGTTGAACTGGAGCCGCAAGTACTCGCTGTGGATGCTGCAGTTCGGCCTCGCCTGCTGCGCCATCGAGATGGGCGCCGCGATCGCCACGAAGTTCGACCTCATCCGCTTCGGCGTGATCCCGTTCCCCGCCTCGCCACGCCAGGCCGATCTGATGGTCGTCGCCGGCACGCTCACCGACAAGATGGCGGCTCCCATCAGGCGCGTCTACGACCAGATGCCGGAGCCCAAGTACGTGATCTCGATGGGCGCCTGCGCGAACTGCGGAGGGCCTTACTGGGATAGCTACTCGGTGACCAAGGGTGTCGACCAGATCATTCCGGTAGACGTCTACGTTCCCGGGTGCCCGCCCCGGCCCGAGGCGTTGCTGCAGGGCATCATTCGCCTGCAGGAGAAGATCACCGCCGAGAACATCGGTGAGAAGTGGGCGGGACACGACACCGAGATCCCCCACATCCCCGAGCCGGGCCTGGCAGGCGGTATCTAGGGTGGCCGACCGATGACGGCCGTTCGACACCGGCTAAGTCCCGAGGACACTCTGGATCGTGTGCGCACGGCGCTGGGAGAACGTGCCTCGGAGGCGCGACTGAACTTCGATCAGGTCGACATCGTCGTCCTGCCGGAGAACCTCGTCGAGGTCACCACGATCCTGCGCGACGACATCGCGCTTGCCTGCGAGTTCTTGACGTTCGTGTCTGCCGTGGACCGCTCGGCCTACAACTTCGACGACCGGGAAGAGAAGGGCGGGTTGGAGGTGCTGGTTCACCTCTACAGCCCGGAGAAGGTGTTCCACGTCAACATCCACGTGCCCCTCGACTGGGACAATCCGGTGTGCCCGTCGATCACCTCCGTCTTCGCGGGGGCCCAGTGGCACGAGCGGGAGACCGCGGAGATGTTCGGGATCCACTTCACCGGACACCCCAACCTCGTCGGCCTGTACCTCCCCGAGGACTTCGAGGGTCACCCGCTGCGCAAGGACTTCAAGCTCCCGGCGCGCAGCTTCGTCAAGGATTGGCCGGGAGCGAAGGATCCCGACGAGGCCGCGGCAGGGGGCCGTTAGATGACCTTGCCGCCCGACATCAAGGACCCCGAGCTTCAACACCTCCAGGACTCGACCGAGTTCGCATCCGAGGTGGCCGAAGGTCGGCTCGTCACCGAGCAGATGCTGCTCAACGTCGGGCCGCAACACCCGGCCACGCACGGAGTCTTCCGCCTTCTCGCCACCATCGACGGCGAGCGCATCGTCCGCGCCGAGCCGGTCGTGGGTTACATGCACCGGGGCTACGAGAAGCTCGTTGAGCAGCGCGACTACCGTCAGATCACGAACCTCATCAGCCGCATGGACTGGCTGTCGGGGATCAACAACGAGCTGCCGCTTGCATTGGCGCTCGAGAAACTCATGGAGATCGAGGTCCCGGAGCGCGCTCAATACCTTCGGGTGATCCTGGCCGAGATGAACCGCATCCTCAACCACCTGATGTTCTTCCAGTCGTTCTCGGCCGAGCTGGGCGCGCTGACGCCGACCTTCTACGCGTTTCGTGAGCGCGAAGACATCCAGTACGCGATGGAGAGCGTCACCGGCGGCCGTATGCACTTCGGCTTCTTCCGCCCCGGCGGACTGAAGGAGGATGTGCCCAAGGGCTTCCTCGCCGCGGCCCTGAAGTCGGTCCGTCAGGTCATCGAACGGCTCCCCGACTACGAGGACCTGCTGACCGGAAACGAGATCTTTAAGCAGCGCACCATCAATGTCGGAGGGCTGTCGAGGGAGGCCGCCTACTCCTACGGAGTGTCCGGCCCGATCGCGCGCGGCTCCGATATCGACATGGACGTGCGTCGCGACGAGCCCTATCTCGTCTACGACCAGTTCGACTTCGAGGTCTGCAGCGCGCCCCACGGCGACTGTTTCGACCGTTTCTGGGTGCTCGTGCACGAGGTCGTCGAGTCCGCCAAGATCGTCGAGCAGGCGATCCAGGCACTGCCGCCCGGTCCGGTTATGGGCAAGGTGCCGCGCGTCGTGGAGGCGCCCAAGGGCGAGGTCTACGTGCGTACCGAGAACCCGCTGGGGGAGCTCGGCCTGTACCTGATCTCGGATGGCGAGAAGCGGCCCTACCGAATCAAGATCCGCACCCCGTCGTACTCCAACGTCTCGGCGATCCCGCACGTGCTCGAAAACACCTTCGTCGCCGACATGATCGCGATTCTGGGCTCCTTCTTCTTCGTGCTCGGAGACGTCGACCGCTGATGGAGATCGCTCTTACCGCCTGGCAGATCCTCCTGGTGAAGCTGCTCGTGATCCTCGTCCTGGTCCCGGTGGGAGCGCTCGTCGGTGGCTACGTGCTGCACAAGGAG
>JBOGWV010000225.1:0-15438 GCA_050693975.1 Actinomycetota bacterium | reverse complement strand
GACAACAGCTGAGAGGGCGGGTCAGGGGGTGAGGGTCACCGGCAGCGACACGATGTCCTGTGGCGAACCATCCTCGGCCGAGGACCAGAAGACCTCGACGCGTCCAACCTGTTCTTCGTCGACTTCGTAAGACACCGTTTCACTGAAATCTCCTCGACAGCCGCTGCCGCATGTTGCGGTCGTGAACGTCTCGACGAGTTCCCGGCCTTTTCGATCGATCACGCGAATCATCACGTTTGCCTCGAAGACATCGGCGGTCCCGGAAACCGTGAGCGGGCTGGAGATCGGCTGGTTCGGGTACGGACGGTCCACGATGATGGGTGGCGCAAGATCGATGAAGTCATTTCGGTCTGCGGGCTCGGGTGTACCTTCGAAGGGCTCACCAGCCACTAGCACGCGCACGCTCTCGACCTCGGGGAACTGGGTCAAGGTGTAGACGATCTGCGCCACTCGCATCCGGTGCGACTCTTCTGAGCCCTCTCTTGCGAACTCGGCGCTCAGGTCGACTTCCGCCAGGCCGTCGTTGACCCTGAGGCCCAACAGCTGCGTTCCCGCCGGAATCTCGCTGGCGTCACCGACCTCGAGATCCACCCCCGCCGGCCTGGTCAAAAGAAAGCGCATCGTCTCAGCCGGGCGCTCGTTGGGAGCGGCCTCCCAATAGGCAGCGCCCCACGTGAGCCGGCCATCGCGCACGAGCCAGTACTCAGGCTCGAATCCCTCACGAGCCGGCTTCGGATCAGTCGTGCTGGGACTGGCGTCGGGCGAACGGACGGTGTCGATTCGTTCGTCGGACGTACGCAGCAGCAGGTCGTCTCCACCGAGGAGTCCCCCGACGCCGAGCACGATCAGAGCCAGAGCGACACCTCCTCGCCGGATGGCGACGGACCTGTGGGCACGCCGTTGGAACGACCGCCACTCCCCGTCGGTCGGGGGTCGGCCCTCGCGGTCCGTTCGCAGGCGCTCGATGATGTCGTTGTCAGGCACCGGATGCCTCCTTGGTTGATTCCGTCAACGTCGCGCGCAGCTGCTGAAGGCCGCGGCGGACGTCGGATTTCACGGTGTTGAGAGGCCGGTCCAGGACCCTGGCTACCTCGGCCTCCGTCATGTCCTCGTAGAAATGAAGAACGAGCGTCGCGCGGCGTATTGGCGACAGCACCTCGAGGGCCTTCGCGATGCGGAGCCCTTCGTCGATATTCCCGGTGCGGTCCGGGCTCGTTTGAGGGCCCGCCGCCGCGATTACCTCGTCGCGCTTGCGAAAATCCAGAGCACGTCGCCGGTGCTCGTTGCGGCAGAGGTTGGCGAGGGCAGTACGGACGTACGGTCCTGGGTCGTTGTTGCGAATCCGTCCCCAGGCGCGATAGGCCCGCAGCAAGGCGTCGTGGGCGAGATCCTCCGCCCGGGTTTGGTCTCCGGTCATGAGCAGGGCTATGTACCTCAGCCGGGCCGTCTCCCGGAAGTAAAAGTCTCTGAACTCCTCGTCACGCTCGCGTGTTCGCATGGCCTCTCTTAGACAACCCATCATTCAGAAAAGGTTGCACAGGGATCACAGCCAGCACCAGCCGGTTGGCGGAAGCGATTCCTGATTCGTCGTCTCGACGGCCTTGGTGCGAGTCTTTCCTCCGACGGTCTCGGTCGAGGTCGAGGTCGACGGCTCTCCCGGAGGCTTGTCGCAGCTCTTGAAGATGATGCGCTTCGACCAGGAGTCGTATTCGATGACCGTCCCGACGAGGATCGGGTAGTAGAAGACGAACATCCCGATCGTGGCTGCCATGAACGTAGCGGTGGCGACTCGGGCCTCGATCGAGCGACCGAGCCTCACCAACCCATATGCCAGCGCCAGATACATGAACGGGAGCACCGGCAGGAGATAGAACACGAACACCGCGCTCCGCCCGCGCGCCAGCAACAACCACGGGCCATAGGTGAAGGCCAGGCCGGCCAGGATCAATCCCTCGGGTCTCAGGAAGTCGCGCCTCCGCAACCACGCACCCACGACGAAGGCGATGGCGGGGATCGAGCCCCACCAAGCGATGGGATTTCCGAAAGCCCCGATGGTTCCGATGAAGCCCTCGGGCGCGTCGGGGGCCACGTAGTACGCGACGGGACGCTTCAGCAGTATCCAAGACCACGCGGGCGACTCGTACGGATGCCGCGCATTGAGTCCGATGTGGAAGTCCAGTGCGCGCTTGTGTTCGATGAAGATGCTGTGGAACCACGACCCCTCGCTCCACGGAATCGCCAGTACCGAACCGTCGATGCGCCCCACATAAGAGGCCACGTAAACGAATGCGGGCATTAGCAGAAGTAACGTCATCACGGAGAAACCCTCACTCGCCAGCGCGCGCATAAACGAGCGGCCTTCTCCGTCCCGTTTGCGCGCCGCCGTTTCCCAAACGAGCGTCACTACGATCGCTGCGGCGACAAAGAAGATTCCCGACCATTTAGTAGCGGTGGCGGCGCCAGCGGCGATGCCGGCGGCCAGACGCCAGGGGCGCGCGAACAAACCCTCTGGAAGGCTCGGCCCTCGCGCCAGCCTGTCTCTGTCGTAGGCAAGGAAGAGAAACGTCGCCACGCCAAACATAAGCACGAAGACGTCGAGCATCGAGACCCTCGACTGCACGAACGCAAGAAAGTCGAACGCGATCAGCGACGTGACGAGGGACGCGCCGAGCGTCGAACGGAGTAGCTTGCGCGCCAGGAGATAGACCAACACGATGGTGATGGTTCCCGCCACCGCGCTGGCGACCCTCCAGCCCATTTCGTTGTGACCAAACAGCTTGATGCCGGCGGCGATGAACCACTTGCCGAGCGGAGGGTGGACGTAGTTCTGAGGTGAGTCGATCCCGCACACCGAAGCGGCCTCGCCTGCATAGAGACACGCGTCCTTTGCGTAGTAGACCTCGTCGAACATCTGGCCCTTAGCGTCTCCGAGGCCGATGAAGCGAAGTAGTCCGCCCGTGAGCGTGATCAGCACGAGGAACAAAGAGTCGAGACGCGACCAGTCGCGCGGCCGAGCGTCGTTGCCTTCGGGGCCGGTTTCTGAGGGCGCGCGCTCGTCCAAGTCGTGTGCCACGAGGTCAAAGTCTAAGTTGCAGTACAGACTCAACGGTTATCGAACGGTCTGTTTCGCACGTAGTCTCCCGGCGTGCAGACGCTGAGAGAGGGGATGCGAGCGCTTCTACGCAGGCCGCTCGCCGCGCTACCACTGACCCTCGAGGGGGTCGTGTTCGGCGTGCTTGTAGCGACCGGCTTCCTCCCGGCCGACGCCGCGGTTGCTCCTGCCTCGGCCGCCTTCCCCTTCGACGTCTATTTCGATCTCAAGCAGGCGATTGCCTACTCGTCGGGCTGGGTGATGCTCGGCGTGACGATCGTCGCTTCGGTCCTGTTCAGGAGCGCTCTCCTCGCTGCAACCGCGCGACTCTCCGATCGCCACGGCTCTTTTGTCGTCGCCTACAAGAACGCGCTCTGGCTGAGTCTGCGCGCGGCTCTGTTCCTGTTTCCCGCGGCGGCGATGTACTTCATCGCCATCGCGACCAGTTATGCGCCCTTCATATGGGTGGCCGCGTTGCTGGGCGTGGTGCCGGCGTTGCTGTTCTGCCGCAGAGGCGCATCCCTGAGCACGGGCGGAGCGAGTGGCAGTGGAGCGGTTCCCGAGGCCGCGGCGTTCCTGCTGTACGCGGCGCTGCTTATTGCGGCGGGCACCGCGATCTCGGTGCTGTCCGAAGGGTCCGGGGGACTGGCAGCGTTGCTCGTGGCCTGCCTCGGCCCCCTTCACGCCACGGTCTGGTTGGGATGGCGCGAGCGAGCGTACGACGGGGTGTCGTCGACCGAGGGTCGACTCGTCTCGCTCGTCTACGTGGTGCTCGTCGTCGGGCTGCTGGGATTGTCGCTCTACGACCGCAACCTGCGCGACTTCGAGATCGTCCCCGCCGACCATCGGGGAACGTTGCTGTTGCTCGCTGGAGCGGACTCGAGCACGAAAACGGGCGCGCTGGTCGACCTCGAACCTGGTGCTCTCGGCTTTCGCCCCGAGCAAGCGCGGCTCCTCTCCTACCGCGCGGACGGGGGTCCCTACAGGGCCGGGGACACGCACGCCGACCTCGATAACGTCGCCACGAGGATCGGCGCGCAGATCGAGGAGGTCGAGGAACCACGGCTGTTACTCGGCCATTCGCAGGCGTCGCTGATCCTGGATCGCATGACGAGGAGCGGCGCGACGCTGCCCGAGCGCTCGGCGGTCATCTCGCCGGCTCCACAGGTACCCCCACAGCTGGACGTTCCCGAGCCTGGGGAGACTGGCGAGGGGCGCGTCGGAGGCGACCTGGCGCGGGGCTTCTCCGCACTGCTCGACCTCGTGGGCATGACTCCCTACGACATCGACTCGCCCGCCTCGCCCACCAACCTGGATACGCTCCGCGTGGCCGGCTCGGAGCGAACTCGCCTCGCGCTGTGGTCGCTCGGGGATTCAGTTCTTTTGGACACCGACTGGCGGCGTCGCGGCGAGACCAACCTCGTAGTGTTGAGCGACCATGTCGGTGCGACTCGCAATCCGCGCGCCCTCGAAGCGGCGGGGCTCTGGCTCCAGGGCAAGGACGTCGACTCGGATGCCGCCTCCTGGCGGTCGGTCCTCGTGAACGTTTACCGCTACGCATTCGAACCGTGGAGGCCCTGAATGGGATCCACCGGACGCGGGAGGCTCGTGCTCGTGGGCACTCCCATCGGCAATCTCGGGGACATCACTCAGCGGGCGCTTAGCGTTCTCGCCGAGGCCGAGGTCGTCGCCTGCGAGGACACGCGCCGAGCTCGCAAGCTCTTCTCCCACCACGGCATCAGGGCGCGCGAGCTGGTCGTCTACAACGAGGCCAACGAGCGTCGCCAGGCGCGCTCGTTGCTGGAGCGCATCGCGTCCGGAACCGAGGTGGCCTTGATCTCCGACGCGGGGATGCCGGGGCTGAGCGACCCGGGTTTTCGCCTGGTGGAGGCCTGCGCCGAGCGGGGCTTCGAGGTTGTCGTCGTTCCTGGACCCACCGCAGTCGTCAGCGCGCTGGCGATCTCGGGGCTCCCGCCCGGTCGCTTTGCGTTCGAGGGATTCCTGCCTCGCAAACCCTCAGACCGTCGCCGTCGCATCGCCGAGCTGAAGGCCGAGGAGCGAACGATCGTGCTCTACGAGTCGCCCCACCGCATAACCGACAGCCTGGCCGACCTGCTCGAGGCATTGGGGGATCGACGGGCGGTGGTTGCGCGCGAGCTGACCAAGATGTACGAGACCGCTCACAGGGGCACCCTGAGCGAGTTGCACTCGCTCGCCGAGCAAGGAGAGTTCCGCGGCGAGATCGTGGTGGTCGTGTCCGGCGCGGTGCGCGGCAACGTTGAAACCGTCGGGCCGGAGGAGCTGGCGGCCCGGGCGGAACGGCTCATCGCCGAGGGGATGGAGCGCAAGACCGCGATGACGGCCGTGGCCCAGGAGGCGGGCGTCTCTAAGCGGGCGGTGTTCGACGCGCTGGTCGAGGCGAAGCACTCACCCGATGGTGGAGAAGAGTCTTAGCCGGCCGACTGTTTGGCGGCGACGGTCTCGTCGAGGCGCACCTCGCGTGGGGTGCTGCGTCCCAGCTCCGACGCGCAGGTCGCGCACACCTTGCGGTCCTTGTAGGTCACCAGGGCGTCGTCGGACGAGCAGAACAGACACCGGTCCAGTCGCTTGTTCAAGATGATGTGCTCGCCCTCGACGCTGATCTCGAGCTCGTCACCCTCGTGGATGCCGAACACGCGTCGGAGCTCAGACGGGAGCACAATGCGCCCCAGCTCATCGATCTTCCTTACGACCCCGGTAGACTTCATGAGCAGCTCCCTCGCCCAGGTGATTTGGTAGTTCTTGGGTAACGATATGTGGCCGCGAACGGCGCAGTCAATCACAAAACGGGTAAAAACGGTCACTCGAACGAGTGAAGAAAAGCACCCCTACATGGCCGGAGACTACAAGAGTGAGCGACAGTTTTTACGTCACCACACCCATCTACTACATCAACGACGTTCCTCACCTGGGCCATGCCTACACGGAGGTCGCCGCCGACTTCCTGGCTCGCTTCAGCCGTCTGCAAGGTCGGGACGTCACCTTTCTGACGGGAACGGACGAGCACGGTCAGAAGGTGCTGCGAACCGCCGAGGCCAAAAACCTCGCCCCCAAAGAATGGGCGGACCAGATCGTGCCGCGCTGGCATGAGGTTTGGAAGGCACTCGACATCTCCTACGACGATTTCATCCGCACGACCGAGGCGCGCCACGAGGGCCCCGTTCAGATGTTCATGCAAGAGCTATACGACCGGGGCGAGATCTACCTGGGGTCCTACGAGGGGCTTTACTGCGTCGGCTGCGAGGCGTTTAAGACACCCGACGAGCTGGTCGACGGCAAGTGCCCGCTCCACCCCACGCGTGAGATCGAGGTTGTCGAGGAGGAGAACTACTTCTTCAGGCTCTCCAAGTACGCCGGCCGGCTGATCGAGTTGTGGGAGTCGAACGAGCGCAGCGTGATGCCCGAATCGCGTCGCAAGGAGGTGCTCGGCAAGGTTCGCCAGGGGCTGGACGATCTGTCCATCTCGCGGGTGAGCTTCGATTGGGGCATCCCGATCCCCTGGGATGCCAAGCACGTCATCTACGTCTGGATCGACGCGCTGCAGAACTACATCACGGCGGCCGGCTACGGAAGCGACGACAACAAGTTCGCTCGCGTCTGGCCCGCCGACCTTCATCTCATCGGCAAGGACATCCTGTGGTTCCACTCGGTGATCTGGCCGGCGATGCTGATGGCGCTGGAGATCCCGGTTCCCCGCACCGTGTACGCGCACGGCTTTCTGCTCGTGGGCGGCGAGAAGATGAGCAAGTCCTCGCTTACCGGGATCAGCCCACACGACCTGATCGAGACATTCGGGAGCGACGGCTATCGGTACTACTTCCTGCGCGAGGTGAGCTTCGGGCAGGACGGAACCTTCTCCTGGGAGAGCATGCTGGCGCGTTACAACTCGGATCTGGCCAACGACCTGGGCAACTTGGCGTCGCGCGTGCTGAACATGCTCGGCCGCTATCTCGATGGCGAGATACCCCAGGCGCCGTCGGGGGACGAGTTGGAGGATGCCGACCGTCGCCTCACCAACACCTATTCAGAGGCGCTGGCCGGTATGGGCCGCGCGGTGGACGTCTTCAGCCCCACCGAGGCACTCAAGTCGGCGTGGACGTTCGTGCGCAAGGCGAACGCGTACGTTGAGGAGGTCGCGCCCTGGAAGCTTGCGAAGGAGGAGGGGAACCATCGTCGACTCGAGGTCGTGCTCTACAACCTCGCCGAGTCACTGAGGCTCATCGCACTGCTCACCTGCTCCGCGACGCCGCGCTCCTCACAGGAGTTGTGGCGGCGCCTTGGCATCGACTCCCAGATCGAGCGCTCGACGCTTGGCGAGCACGGTCGCTGGGGTCTGCTCGCGGCGGGGTCAAAAACGACGATCGGCGAACCGCTCTTCCCGCGCCTCGAAGACGACCAGCGGTAAGAACGGGGCTCGTGCCATGTGGTTCGACTCGCATTGCCACCTGCACCTCTGCGAGGACACATCGTTGGACGAGGTCGTCGAACGAGCCCGAGGAGCCGGGGTCACGGAGATGGTCGCGATCGGGATCGAGGTGGCATCGAGCGAACGAGCGCTGGAGCTCGCGCGCACCTACGACGGCGTCTACGCGTCCGCCGGAGTGCATCCCAACGACGCCACCACCTGGGACGACGACGCGCACACTCGAGTCGACGAACTACTGATGTTGGACGAGGTCGTCGCCGTCGGCGAGTCGGGCCTTGACTTCTATCGCGACCACGCCCCCCAGGACGTGCAGCGGGCGGCCTTTCGTGACCACATCGAGCTCGCCAAGAGCCACGATAAGACGTTGGTCATCCATACTCGCTCGTCGACCACGGCGGCGATCGAGGAACTCGAAGCGGCGGGGCCGCCTACGCGGCTCATCTTTCATTGCTGGTCGGCCGACTCGAGCGAGATGCGGCGCGCACTGGAGCTCGGGGCGCACGTGTCGTTCGCCGGAAACGTGTCGTTCAAGTCGGCCGAGAACCTGCGGGAAGCGGCACGCGAGGTACCCGCCGACAGACTCCTGATAGAGACCGACTCGCCGTATCTGGCGCCGGTTCCCCACCGCGGCAAGCCCAACGAGCCGGCCCTGGTCGCATTCGTCGGGCAGGCCGTGGCAGAGGCGCGCGGCGAGGACGCCTCGGGCGTCGCCCGCCACACCACTGAAAACGCCCGCAGGCTGTTCGCGCGGGGCGGGCTCGACCGGACCGCAAGTGAAAAGCGGGAACGGCCGTGAACTCGCCCCTGCTGGGCGCCCGCCGAATTCGTGAGTTGTTCGAGGCGCACGGAATACGCCCACAGAAGGAGCTCGGTCAGAACTTCGTCATCGATCCGAACACGATCCGCAAGGTGATCGACGTGGCACAGGTATCCGAAGACGACTCGGTTCTGGAGATCGGGGCCGGCGCGGGATCCTTGACGCTCGGCCTCGCGGCCGCGGCCGATCGCGTTACCGCGGTCGAGTTCGATTCCAGGGTCGTTCCCGCGCTGCGTGAGTCACTGGCCGGAGTGGACAACGTCGACGTGGTGCAGGCCGACGCCATGAAGCTCGACTACACGTCGATCGATGCCATGACCCTGGTGGCCAACCTTCCATTCAACATCGCCGTGCCTCTCGTGATCACGGTGCTCGAGGAGGCTCCGCAGATCGCGTCGCTAACCGTGATGACCCAGAGAGAGGTGGGCGAGAGGTTGGCGGCGTCCGCCGGCTCCAAGGCCTACGGGCAGGTGAGCGTGCTGGTCGGCTACTGGGCGTTCGCCTCGGTGGCGGCTCGCATCTCCCGCAACGCCTTCTTTCCCATTCCGACCGTGGACTCCGTAGTCGTGAGAATCGACCGGCGACCGGAGCCCGAGGCCGATTACACATTGCTCAAACGTGCGGTCAAGACGAGCTTCGAGCAACGGCGTAAGACGCTTCGCAACACAGTGGCTCGCGTGGCCGGATCCCCGGCCGCGGCCGAGCGCGTGCTGGCCGCGGCGAAGATCGACCCTGCCGCGCGACCGGAAACGATCGACCTCGACGGATGGATCTCGATTGCGAGAGGGCTCGCCGAGGGCCCCGAGAAGACCCCGTGACGAAGACGCGACTGCGCACCAACGCCAAGGTGAACCTCTTCCTGAGCGTCCTCGGCCGGAGACCCGACGGCTATCACGCGATCGAGACGATCTTTCACACGGTGGGACTGGCAGATTCGCTCACCTTTACCCCCTCGACCACCGGCAAGGTCGAGATCGACATGCGCTCGGAAGGGGGGCACATGGAGCTGCCGCCGCCGGAGACAAACCTCGTTCATCGCGCCGCCGAATTGCTCGGTGAGGGCCGGACGACCGCCGAGGGTGTCTGCATCGAGATCGTGAAACGGATTCCAATCGGCGCGGGCCTCGGCGGAGGCAGCGGCAACGCGGCGGGTGCGCTGGCGGCGCTCAACGACCTGTGGGATGTGGGTCTGGACTCTCACGAGCTCGCTGAGCTTGCCGGTGAAATGGGTGCCGACGTTCCCTATTGCATGACCGGAGGAACGGCGCTTGCGACGGGTCGCGGCGAGCGGGTCACCCAGCTGCCGCAGGCGGTTCCCCTTTGGGTCGTTCTCGGGCTCAGCGACGATCCGCTTTACACGCGTGACGTGTACGACGACTTCGATCCGGCGAGGGACCCGGCCGGTGCCCGAAGCGCCCCCCTCGCGCAGGCACTAAGGATGGGCGAGAACGAGAGGGCCGCGACCCTGGTCCACAACGATCTCGAGAGACCCGCTTTTCGCCTTCGCCCCGAACTCGAGGACCAGAAGGCGACGATGCTGGAGGCCGGAGCCATGGGTGCCCTGATGGCGGGCTCGGGACCCACCATCTTCGCGATAGCGCGCGATGCCGGCCACGCCGCCGGAATCGCGGAACGCGTTGAGCCGGCGTTCGATCGTGTAGAGGTGACCTCCAGCAGGCCGGAGTGCATCGAGAGGCTCGACTAGCATGCAAGGCGCAGGCATCAGGCCTAGAGGGTCTGTGCCCCGTGGGGTAATGGCAGCCCGAGGGATTTTGGTTCCCTAGGTCGTGGTTCGAGTCCACGCGGGGCAGCAAGTTACAAGCGATCGTCTCGACGATCGCGCCCGAGAAAAGAGAGAAGAAAGGGGTGAACGAGTGGGTCTGACGATAGTGGTGCTGGCCGCGGGCGAGGGCAAGCGCATGAAGTCTGCCACGCCGAAAGTTCTCCATCGGGCCGCCGGCCGCTCGTTGCTCGGTCACGTGCTGGCGGCCGTCGCCCCCCTCGAGGCGGAGCGCACTCTCGTCGTGACCTCGGCCCGGTGTGACGAGATCGCGGCGGCGCTGGAGAACGAGGGAATCGCGGGGTCGGCTCGGCGAGACCGCGGAACGGGCGAGTCACCCGTCGAGTTCGTCGTTCAGGATCCTCCGCGCGGCACCGCGGATGCTGCCGTGGTCGCACTCGGGGAGCTTCAGGGCGTGACCGGACCCCTGCTCGTGGTTCCGGGGGACACACCGCTGCTGGACTTTCACTCCCTGCGAGCCCTCGTGCTCGAGCACGAAGCCCGCCGTGCAGCAGCCAGCATCATGTCGGCACGCGCCAAGGACCCGAGCGGGTATGGACGCGTGATCAGAGACGCCGATGGCAGGGTGCTCAAAGTCGTGGAGGACCGCGACGCCACCGAGAAGGAGCGCAAGGTTGACGAGATAAACACCAGCGTCTATGTGTTCGATCTCGAGCGCCTGCGCGACGCACTCGGCAAGGTCGACGACGCAAACGATCAGGGCGAGTTTTATCTGACCGACGTGATCGGACTGTTTCACGACGAAGGGCACGTGGTGGCCGCCTATCGCACCAAGGAGTCCGAGGTGGCGGGGGTCAACTCACGATCGCAGCTCGCGGTAGCCACGGCCGAGTTGCGCCGGCGCGAGTGCGAACGGCTGATGGACGAGGGCGTCACCATCATCGATCCCGCAACCACCTACGTGGACGCGACGGCGACGATCGAGGCCGACGTCGTTATTCATCCCTTCAGCTTCATCGAGGGCACAACGGTTATCAGGTCGGGCGCCGAGATCGGTCCCCAGGTCCGTCTGGTCGATTCCGAGGTCGAAGAGGGCGCCATCGTTTCGTTCGCGGTGGTGGTCGATTCTTCGCTGGGCCCCCAATCCTCGGTGGGTCCCTTTGCGTCGCTTCGACCCGGGACCCGGCTCGAGCGGGGCGCCAAGCTGGGCACCTTTGTCGAGGCCAAGAAGACTCGTCTAGGCGAGGGCAGCAAGGCCAACCACCTGAGCTACCTGGGTGACGCCGAGCTCGGTGAGGGAGTCAACGTAGGGGCGGGAACCATCACGACGAACTGGGACGGTCGGAACAAGCACCGGACGGTCATCGACGACGACGCCTACATCGGCTCGGACACGATGCTGGTGGCACCCGTGAGGGTGGGAAAGCGAGCTGCAACGGGGGCCGGGGCGGTGGTCAGGGAGGATGTTCCCGATGATGCGCTTGCGGTCGGGGTTCCGGCCCGCAACATCGAGGGAAAGGGCAACCGTATGAAACCGCGGGGTCGGCTCGGCGAGACCGCAGAACAAAAAGACAGCGCGAAGCCGGATCCCGCGGGAGAATGATCATGCGACCAACGCCATAGGCCGGAGGAACCGACTGTGCAGCTGCCCACTCATAAGCGCCTGATGCTCTTCTCGGGGACGGCCAACCGCGCCCTCGCCCAGGAAGTTGCACAGTGTCTGGGGATGAAACTGGGCGACGTGGAGATCTCGACCTTTGCGAGTTCCGAGACCTACGTGCGCTTCGGCGAGTCGGTGCGAGGCATCGACGCGTTCGTCATCCAGTCGATGTGCGACCCCGTGGACCATCACCTGATGCAACAGATGATCATGATCGACGCGCTGAAGCGCGGCTCGGCCAAGCGAATCACCGCGGTCTGCCCCTTCTACCCGTACTCGCGTCAGGACCGCAAGGCGCGTGGTCGCGAGCCGATCACGGCCAAGCTCATGGCCGACTTCTACGAGGCCGCGGGGGCCGACCGGGTCATGGCGGTCGACCTGCACACCGGTCAGATTCAGGGTTTCTTCGACGTGCCGTTCGACCACCTCACCGCTCTGCCACTTCTCGCCCACCACTTCAACGAATTGGTGGTCGACGACGAGGTCATGATCATGTCGCCCGATGCCGGTGGAGGTCGCTGGGCCGACAAGTGGTCCGAGCACCTCGCCGAGTTTCACGGAATCTCGAGCCAGGTCGGCTTCCTGCATAAGAAGCGCCGCAAGGACATGCGCAACGTCAGCGAGACGCTCGCAGTCGTCGGTGAGGTACGAGGTAAGACCTGCATAGTCGTCGACGACATCATCGACACCGGCGGAACGCTCGTGAACGGAGTCGAGTCGCTGCTCGAGGCGGGGGCCAAGGAGGTCTACGCCGCGGCCACGCACGCCGTCCTCAGCGAGCCGGCGGTGGATCGCATCAAGAACTCCCGCCTCCAGCAACTGGTCGTCACCAACACGCTGCCGATCAGCGACGACAAGGAGCTCGACAAGCTCGCGGTGCTCTCCATCGCCCCGACCATCGCCAACACGATCAAGGCGGTGTTCGAGGAGGGCTCGGTATCGGAGCTGTTCCACGGCGAGAACCAGCCCTAACCGCTTGTCCTGCGGTCCGGCCGAGCCCGCCCCGCGCCCTGAGCCCTCCGAGCAGTGCGTATGGCATAATCGACCATTGCTCCGGCCCCCTCGATGCCTTCGCCGGAGCCGCCCCCACGCAACGCGGTCGAGTTGGCGCGGCGGCGCAGCAACGAGAACTGATTTGGAGGACCCCCGGTGGCTGAGGTCAAGCTCGAAGCAAAGAAGCGGCATGAGACCGGCAAAGGTGCCGCGCGCCAGGCCCGCCTGGCGGGTCGCGTGCCGGCCACCCTTTACGGCCGCGGTGTGGACCCGATGTCGATCGAGGTCAACAGGCGGGACCTGATCACCGCCTTTCACACCGATGCCGGAATGAACGTGCTGCTCGACCTTCACATCGACGGGAACACCACACTCGCGATCGCCCGCGAGCTGCAGCGCGACCCCATCAGGGGCACGCTCCTCCATGCCGACTTCGTGGCCGTCGACCGCACGCAGGAGATCGAGGCCGAGGTACCCGTCCACCTCGTCGGCGAGTCCGCGGGCGTGAAGGCGGGTGGAGTGCTCGAGCAGCCTCGTTTCGCCGTTCAAGTTCGCTGTGCTGTGACCGACGTGCCAGACGGCATCGACGCAGACATCTCCGGGCTCGAGATCGGCGACACATTGCGCATCTCCGACCTGGCCGCGGACCGCAACTTCGTCATTCTCAACGACCCCGACGATCCCGTCGCGTTGGTCGCCGCTCCGATCTCCGAGGAGGAGCTCGAGGCCATGGAGGCGGAAGCCGGCGTCGAGCAGGAGGCTCCCGACATGGTCGGCGAAGAGGTCGAGGTCGCCGAGGGCGAGGAGCCCGCGGAGCAGCCGGTCGAGGCGGAGCCCTCGGAGGAATCCTCAGAGGACGAGTAGCTTCTCGTGCTGAGGTTTCGGCGCTCGCGCGATGACGCGCATGATGATGAGGGCGAGCGCCGGGTTGTCGTTGGGATCGGCAACCCCGGTGAGCGATACTCCAAGACACGCCATAACGCGGGCGCGATGGTCATCGACGAGTTGCTCGAACGGACGCACTCGAAGCTGAAGAGCCACCGCAGCGGCTGCCTTATCGCGGAGACGGTGATGTTTCAGAACAAGGTCACGCTCTCGCGCCCGACCTCTTACATGAACGAGTCGGGTCGACCCGTCGGTCAGCTGATGCGCTTCTACAAGGCCGAGCCCTCTTCGCTGATCGTGGTCCAGGACGAGGTCGACATCCCTTTCGGCGAGGTGCGCATCAAGTGGGGTGGGGGTACCGCCGGGCACAACGGGCTCAAGTCGATCGTCAACCATGTGGGCACCAAGGACTTCGTGCGGGTGCGCGTGGGGGTGGGGCGCCCCAGGGGGCGACAGGACACCGTCGGTCACGTCTTGGATTCCTTTTCATCGGCCGAGCGCAAGGAGCTGCCCCTCCTCATTTCCGACGCCGCCGACGCGGTGGAGCGCATCATCGAGGTGGGGCTGGAACGGGCGATGAACGAAACGAACACCCGCGCCGACCGCTCCTGAGCCTCGGCGCCGGGGAGCCCCATCGTTATCCAGGAATTCGTCGCTCAGCGACCCTTAGGTGGATAACGATCGTCCGGTTGATCGTGCGGCGTCACCTAGGCTCGGGTGATGCGGACGCGACTGATCCTGGCGGTCCTGCTCGTGATGTCTGCGTGCAGCGGCGTCGACGCCAACCTAGAAGCTCGTCCGGGACAGGTCGAATCGGCCTCGCCCTCGCAGGCTCCTTCTCCGACACCAGAACCGAGCCCCGACGAACCCGAACCCGCGCCCCCATTCGCGCCCGGCCCCCGATCCAAGCTCCCCCGCGCCCCGCGAGCGCTCGCCACAAAGCTCGAGAAGGTCACCGGCGCACTGCAGCAGTCGATTCCGAAATGGCGACGGAGCAGCAGGGCCCGGCCCCCGAAGGTCGTCGTGCTCCAGACCCTGTATCAGCAACGCATCTACCGCCTGATGGCGAAGCGCTCCGAGCTGGGGAACAAGGCGCTGCGCCGGCTCGACGGCATGCTCGCCCGCACCTCGCAAGACATAGTGAGCGCGTTCAGGCTCCTTCGCTCGCTCGTCACGCCGCTCAAGCCGGGCTTTGTCTTCAAGACGGGTCGTTTCAAGCCCGCCGCGGACCTGTTGCGGTACTACAAAAGGGCCCGGCGACGTTTCGGAGTCGACTGGCAGGTCCTTGCGGCGGTGAACTACGTCGAGACCAAGTTCGGACGTGTGAAGTCCACCAGCACGGCCGGCGCACAGGGACCCATGCAGTTCCTGCCGTCGACGTGGGCGGCCTACGGCTTGGGAGGCAGCATCAAGGACGACCGCGACGCGATCATGGGCGCGGCCAACTACCTGAAGTCGTCTGGGGCGACGGATGGCCCGAGTGGAATGCGCCGCGCCCTGTACGCCTACAACCACAGCTCGGCGTATGTGCGTGCGGTGCTCAAACTTGCGCGCGACATGAAGAGACGGACCCGACACTACTTCGCGATCTATAACTGGCAGGTGTTCGTGGCGACGACCAAAGGCGACAAGCGCCTGACGGGCCCCGGCCTCTAGGAAGCTCTTAGCTCCAGGCCCCTCTACAATCGGAGTCCCGTGGCATCTCTGGCTCCCCTGCTCGACCTTCTTCCCGACGAGCGCGTGCGCGCGCTGGTCTCATCGGTCGCGCCGGTAACGGTTCCGGATG
>JBOGWV010000224.1:0-3113 GCA_050693975.1 Actinomycetota bacterium | reverse complement strand
CGCGCGCCGCGAGGCCCTCGAGTTTCAGTTCGTGGTCGATGGGCTCGTTGAACGACACCTTGCCGTCGGACTCCATCAACCCGATGGACGAGCCGAGATGCCCGCCCGATGACTCGGCCGACGCGATGAAGGCCATGCGGCCGTCGGATAGCGGGGAAGCGTCTGAGAAGCAGAGGGGGACGCCGCGCACTTGACCGAGGTCGTAGAACTCGATGCCGGTAACCGAGTTGGCCGGAAGCGGATCACCTCGATCGAGAGCGTGCTGGACCGCGGCCAGCTCGAGATCGACGCGTGCGTTGCGACCCTCCGGCCCGTTGCCCCGCTGCAAGAGACGGAAGTCGTCCCCGACGACTGCGCTGCCCTCGATGTTGAGATCGTCGAGATCTCTTCTCAGCCGCTCGTAGAGCGGCCCCAGCTCGATTACCTCGAACGGCTCTTGGGGGCGATGGTCGGCCGCCAGCGTCAGAAGCGTGCCCTTGTCGCGGTCGGGAGCGGAGCCCGAGCCGAGGCCGAGCACCGCGCCGTGCTCGAAGCGACCGAAGGGAGCGAACAGAGCCATACACTCGAAGTCCGGCTTGTGGTCGGCCCGCTCGTCGGAGCTGGCCGGGGTCCTGCCCTTCATGACCTTGATGAGAAAGCCGGGCTCGTCTGACTCCGCGTCGAACACGGCCATCTGGCGCTCGTCGTCAGATAACACCAGCAGTGTCTCGCCGACTCTGATCAGAGCGCTTGCGGCCGCGATGGGGAGGCCCTGTTCCCGCCCCTCCTCATCGACGACCGACAGATCCCTGACCTTCTTCAGCCCTATGATGGCGCGGCCCCCCTCACGGTTGCGGTCTTATGCTGTTGAAGCATGCCTTATCTCGATTACGCAGCCACGACGCCCGTCCTCCCCGAGGTGACCGATGCCATGGTCGCCGTCCTCAGGGGCGATTTCGGCAACCCTTCGTCGGTTCATGCCTACGGGCGGGCCGCGCGCGAGATCGTCGAGGACGCCAGAGACAGGGTGGCGACGGCCATCGGAGCAAGCTCCGCCGAGATCGTCTTTACCGGAGGGGGCACCGAGGCCGACAACCTGGCGATCAAGGGGGCGGCCCACAAGTTGCGCGGCAACGGCAACCATCTCGTCACCACCAGCTTCGAGCACCACGCCGTACTCGATTCGATCGAGTGGCTCCGCGACGACGGCTACGAGATCACCGTGCTCGATGTCGGACCGGACGGGATCATTGATCCCGAAGCAGTAGCCGCTGCAGTCCGACCGGCGACCCTGCTGGTTTCGGTGATGGCGGTCAACAACGAGATCGGCACGTCCCAGCCGCTTGCGGACATCGTGCGTGCCGTCAAGGCGGTCAACCCGTCCACACTCGTGCATACCGACGCGGTTCAGATGCTCGGCAACCTGCCGGTCAACGTCCACGAGCTGGGCGTGGACTTCGCAGCGTTCTCGGCCCACAAACTGGGAGGCCCCAAGGGCGTCGGTGCTCTCTATGCGCGCAGCCATGCGCCGCTCGAGCCGGTGTTGCATGGAGGCGGGCACGAGCGCGGGCTCCGGTCGGGAACCTACAACGTGCCCGGGATCGCCGGCTTCGGCATCGCCGCGGAGATCGCCGCCAAGGAGGTCGATCACAAGATCGAGCGCGTCGGTGGGCTCCGCACGAAGTTGTGGAAGGGGATCGAGTCGTCCATCGACGGCGCCAGGCTCAACGGTCACCCGACGAAGCGGGTACCTGGAACGCTCAACGTCAGCTTCTCCGGCGCGGACGGCGAGACGCTGCTGCTGTTGTTCGACGGCGCGGGGATCGCATGTTCGGCCGGTTCGGCCTGTCAGTCGGGCGCGATCGATCCCTCGCACGTGCTGCTCGCCATCGGGGTGCCGCGCGAGCTCGCCAAGGGCAGCGTCCGGTTCTCACTCGGACGCGAGTCGACCGAGGCCGACGTCGGTGAGGTCCTCGAGGCATTGCCGGGCATCGTCGAGCGCGCCCGGAAGGTCGGCTGAGTTGGCGCCAAAGGCCGTGGTCGCCATGTCCGGCGGGGTGGACTCGTCGGTCGCCGCCGCGTTGCTCGTCGAGCGCGGCTTCGACGTGACCGGAATCATGCTTAAGCTGTGGCGCGGCGAGGCCGCAAATCTCGACTCGGGATGTTGCAACGTCGGCGCGGCCGCAGACGCGCGGCGCGTCGCCGACACGCTGGGGATCCCCTTTTACGTGCTCAACTTCGCGGAGCGTTTCGAGGACACCGTCATCGCCAACTTCCACACCGACTACGCCGCGGGGCGCACGCCCAACCCCTGCGTTCGCTGCAACCAGTGGATCAAGTTCGACGCGCTGCTCGAGCGCGCCGGAGCGCTGGGCGCTGACGTGTTGGCCACCGGCCACTACGCGCGCGTCGCCGAGCGGGAGGGCACCTACAGGCTGCTGCGCGGGATCGATCCACTCAAGGACCAAAGTTACGTGCTCTGGATGCTCGACCAGGCGAAGCTGGCCCGCACGGCGTTTCCCGTCGGTGACATGCCCAAGACCGAGACCCGCCGTATCGCCGCCGAACTCGGCCTCCGTACGGCGTCCAAGCCCGACAGCCAGGAGATCTGCTTCGTTCGGGGTGGCGACCTGGGCTCCTATATGGACGATCACATGCCCGATGCCGGCCGTCCGGGGCCGATCCTGACGGCGGACGGCAGGCGCGTGGGAGAACATCGCGGTGTTGCCCGCTATACCGTCGGTCAGCGCAAGGGCCTCGGGATCTCGCTCGGCATGCCCGTGTTCGTGCGCTCGATCGACGCGCGCTCGAACACCATCGTGGTGAGCGGTCGGGACGAGCTCGGTTGCGAGGGTTTCGTCGCCGAGGAAACGAGCTACGTCACCGGTGTACTGGACGGGGGCAGGCGCGTACTGGTTCAGTACCGGTCTCACGGTGAGGCCCACGCCGCGACCGTCGTTGCTTCGGACGCCGGACGGCTCGAAGCGACCTTCGACCGGCCTGTCGAGGCAGTCGCCCGCGGCCAGTCGGCCGCGCTCTATGACGCCGATCGTCCCGACGAGCTGCTCGGCGGCGGCGTGATTTCGTCCACCGTTGCCGCGGGGGCACGTGTCTGATCGCCGGCACACCGAGGT
>JBOGWV010000223.1:0-9117 GCA_050693975.1 Actinomycetota bacterium | reverse complement strand
GAACTTCCCGATCGGCTTGTCCATGGGCAACCCGGCGCCGCTGAAGATCCGGCCGTACCAGCCGTCCATGCTGTAGCCGGGGACCTTGAGCGCGCCCTCGCTGAGCGACTTCGTGTCGTCGTACAGCGCGGTCAGGTCGAAGTCGTTGACCGCGCCCATGCCCTCGCAACGCGCGCACATGCCGCCGAGGTAGACGCGCTTGCGCACCACGGTCTTGGTGCCCTGGCCCTTGTCGGCTGTCATGATCCCGCTCGCAGTGCGGGTCGGGATGTTGAAGGAGAAGGCCTGGGGCGAGCCGATGTGCGGCCGCCCGAGCCGGCTGAAGAGGATGCGCAGCATCGCGTTGGCGTCGGTAGCGGTGCCGACGGTGGAGCGGGGGTTCGAGCCCATCCGCTCCTGGTCGACGAGGATCGCGGTCGTCAGCCCTTCGAGTACGTCGACCTCCGGTCGGGCCAGGTTCGGCATGAAGCCCTGCACGAAGGCGCTGTAGGTCTCGTTGATCAGCCGCTGCGACTCTGCCGCGATCGTGTCGAACACCAGCGAGCTCTTCCCCGAGCCGGAGACACCGGTGAACACCGCCAGCCGGCGCTTCGGGATCTCGATGCTGACGTCCTTGAGGTTGTTCTCGCGCGCGCCGTGCACGCGGATCAGGTCGTGGCTGTCGGCATCGTGCAGCGCGCCCGACTTCGTGTCCGCCTTCTTGGCCTTGGTCGTGGCCTTGACAGGTCCTAACCGGGGGGCCATGACATGTACCGCCCTCCTAGTAGATGGAAGTGCAGATGCAAGACACTCTGTCCCGCGTCCGGCCCGACGTTGGTGACGATGCGGTAGCCGCTTTCGAGCTTTCCCTTCGATGCGGCCTCTCCCAGCGCCGTCAACATCTCTGCAACCAGCGCGGCATGCTGATTGCCGAGATCCGCCGCAGAATCAATGTGCTCCTTGGGAATCGCGAGCACGTGCACAGGCGCCATGGGATTGATGTCGCGGAACAACATGATCGAGTCGGACTCGTGCACGACGTCCGCGTCCAACTCCTTGCGTGCGATCTTGCAGAACAGACAATCGGCCACGCTCAAACTCTCCCTTCAATAGGACGCGTCATCACCGATGGTGTCGCGGCGCCCACGAGACGACCCTCGAGTCCATCGGCGCGTACCCTCAGGCCCTCGACGTCCACCATTTGCCCCAGCAGCCCGGCTCCCTCGAACCAGACGCGCACGAAGTCTCCGGTCATTCCGGAGCAGATCGAGAGCCCGTCGACCTCGCGCTCCTCCTCGACCAGTACCTCGAGCGCAGGTCCGATGTGGTCGCCAAGCCAATCGCGACGAATTTGGTTGCCGAGGTCGATCAGGCGCTTGGAGCGCGCACGCTTGGCGTCACCGGGCAGCTCGAGATCGGTCATCGCCGCGGCCGCGGTGCCGGGGCGGGCGGAGTAACGGAACACGTGCAACTTGCTGAAGCGCACTCGGCTCACGACGTCCAGGGTCGCCTCGAACGCCTCATCGGATTCGCCGGGGAAGCCGACGATGATGTCGGTGGCAAGCGCCAGCCCCTCGATGTGCCGGCTGGCGCGCCGAACTGAATCGAGATAACCCTCGATGTCGTAGTGACGGTTCATGGCCTTGAGTACGCCGTCGTCGCCGGACTGAAGGGGAACGTGAAGGTAGCGGCAGATGCGCGGCTCGCTTGCGATGAAGTCGACGACCTCGTCGGTGAGGTGCTGGCTGAGGATCGAGGACAGCCGTAGACGCCACAGCCCTTCGATGTCAAGCAACCGTTGCAACAAGCGGATGAGGTCGCCCTCGTCGCCGCCGGAGTCGTACCGGTACTTGCCGAGATGCACCCCCGTCAACACGATCTCGCGCCCTCCCGCAGCAACTTTGGCTCGCGCCTCCGCGATCAGACCGTCCTCGTCCATGGAGCGAAGCGGGCCGCGCGTCGTCGGGATGATGCAGAAGCTGCACCACTCGTCGCAACCGGTCTGGACCTTGAGGTTGGCCCGCACTCGGTGAGGGAGGCTTAGCTTCCCCGAGGGCATGCCGATCTGCAGCAGACCGCGCTGCCGCGGAGTGGGCTTGGCCGGGCCGCAGACCATACTCTATTCCAGGGCCTCAAGAAAGCTCTCCTTGTCGTCGTTGCTCAGGATCGCATCGACCCCTTCGATGGCCTCGATCTCCTCGGGGTTGCTGACCGCGTAACAGCCGATGACGACGACCTTGGCTTCCGGATTGCTCTTGACCGCTCGCCTGATCGCCTGGCGCGACGCCTTGGTCGCTTCCCGCGTGACGGTGCAGGTGTTGACCACGACCATGTCCGGTCGTTCATCGCCGGCCGCGAGAGCGACACCTTGGGTCGCGAGATCCTCGGCCATCGAATCGGACTCCGCCTGATTGAGGCGGCATCCCAGCGTGGTGAACTTAACCCTCGGCATTCACTCGAACCTATCCGATGAGTCCGTAATGAAAGAGAAGCGCGGCCACACCCGCGAAGGCCGCGTTCTCGGTGCGCAGGATGCGAGGCCCCAGCGATACCAACTGGGCGCCGGCGTCGGCGAGTGCTTCGGCCTCACCACGCTCGAGCCCGCCCTCGGGCCCGACGATCAACGCGACCCGTTCGGCCGGCGCAGCGAGGGCGGTGCGCAAAGGAAGTGACGCCTCCTCCCACAGGCAGGCGGCGAGTTGCTCGCCTCGTATCCGCTCGATTAGTGCTTCGAAGCCGAGGCCGGCCCCCGTTTTCATGACAAAGGGATTGCGCGACTGTTTGGCCGCCGAGCGAGCGATCGTCGACCAGCGCTCGGCGAGCCGCTCGAGCTTGCCCGCGTCCCACCGAACCACGCTCCTGGAAGACTCGAACGAGTACGCCTCGGCGACGCCGAGCTCGGCCAGACGCTCGACCACCGAGTCGACCTTCGAGCCCTTGGCCGCCCCCTGATAGACGACGACCTCGGGCCGCAGCCTGCGATGTGAGGTTCGCTCGACCACCTCGGCCGTCACGCTCCCGCCGGTGACGGATCGAATCGCGCAACGCGCCACCGTCCCCTCGCCGTCGGTCACGGTGATGACGTCGGGTGGGGCAACCCGCAGCACGCGCAGCGCGTGATGGGATTCATCCTCCGGAAGATGCACGTCGCCATCCCGCCAGTTGGCGGACGGCGCGACGAACCAAGGCCCGGCTATTTGAAGGCTTCCTTGATCTTGTTGAAGAAGCCCTTCGAGCCCGCCTTCTCACCCCGCAGGTCCGCAAACTGCGCTAGCGCCTCGGCTTGCTCGGGGGTGAGGTGCGTCGGCGTGTCGACCCGCAGCAACACCACCATCTCGCCGCGCCGGCCCCCGTTGAGCTGCGGCATGCCTTTGCCCCTGAGCTTTATGACCTCACCGGACTGCGTACCGGGCTTTACTTCGATGTGCTCGGGCTCGTCGATCAACATCGGCACCTCGAGCTCGCCCCCGAGGGCGGCAACCGTCATCGGAACCTTCAGCTCGCATCCGATGTCCACCCCCGCCCGCTTGAAGGTGGGGTGCTCGGCGACGCGAATGACAACATAGAGATCACCCGACCGACCTCCGCGTACACCCGACTCTCCTCTACCGCTCACCCGCAGCCGGGCTCCGTCGTCGACCCCCGGAGGAATCTGGACCGTCAGGGTGTCGGTTACCGGAACGCGCCCCTTGCCCCGGCAGTTCTTGCACGGCTCGATGATGCGCTGGCCCTCGCCGCGACAGGTGGGACACGGGTGTGCGGTCATGATGTTGCCGAGCATCGTCCGGCGCATGGTTCGGATCTCGCCCGTCCCCCCGCAGTCCTCGCAGGTAACCGGCGACGTGCCGGGGCGCGCGCCCGACCCCTCGCAGTCGGGACAGGAGGTGAGAGTCGTTATCTCGACATCGCGCTCGACCCCGATTGCGGCTTCCTCGAGCGTCATGGTGACCTCCGCGAGCGCATCCGAGCCCCGAGCCGGACCCGTGCGCGTCTGCGAACCGCCCATACCGCCGAAGAACTGGGAAAACAGATCAGAGATGTTCCCGATGTCCCCGAAGTCGCCGAACCCACCGCCGACGCCCGCGCCGCGCTCGTCCCCGAAGGTGTCGTAGTTGCTGCGCTTGTCGGGGTTGGACAGTACCTCGTAGGCCTGTCCGATTTCCTTGAAGCGCTCGGAGGCCTGAGGATCACCGGGATTGGCGTCCGGGTGGTACTGGCGGGCGAGCTGGCGATAGGCGCGCTTTATCTCGTCGGGAGACGCGTCGCGGTCGATGCCAAGCAGTTCGTAATAGTCGGTGGGCATCTAGCTCTTCTACAAACCTAATTCGGAGAGCATGCGTCCAAGCGCGGCGGCGACCTCGTGAACCGTGGCGATGCTCCGGTTGTAGTCCATTCGAGTCGGACCGACCACTCCCAGCGACCCCAGAGCCGTCCCCGTCGAGCCGTACGGAGCGGTGATGACCGAGCAGAACTGCATCTGGCTCACACGGTTCTCCGAGCCGATCCTGACCGAGACGCGGTCGCCGGCCAGGGCGTCGGCGAGCAACTCGAGTACCAGACGGCGGTGCTCGAGCGCCCCGATCACGCCGCGCACGGTCTCGAGGTCGGCGAACTTCGCCTCGTCGACGATGTTGCTGGCGCCCTCGAGGTAGACGCGCTCGGTCTCGCGCTGGGACAACTCCTCCTTCAAAGCCTTGACGACCGAGGTGACCGCGTCACGAAGCTCGAGTGGGAATCGCTCGACGCTGCGATCGATGGTCTCGGCCGCCGTCTCGAGGAGGGCACCGATCACGATCCGGTTGAGCATCTCGTTGGCTTGCTCGAGCTGTACGTCGTCAACCCCCTCGTCCACCATCACGACGTGGTTCTCGACCCGGCCGGAGTCGGTCACGAGCACCAGCATCACGCGGTCGCCCGAGAGACGAACCAGCTCGACGTGACGGACGACGCTGCGATCGAGCGCGGGTGCGAACACCACGGCCGCCTGGTTGGTGACGCGCGACAGCAGCGCCGCGGTCTCGCGCAGGGCCTCCTCGAGCTCCCACCGGGGCTCGGTGAAGAATCGCTGGATGCGCCGCGCGTCGTCGGCCGGGAGGTGCACGTCGCGCGCCCAGGCGTCGACGAAATAGCGGTAGCCGATGTCGGTCGGGACTCGCCCGGCCGAGGTGTGCGGCTGGTAGATCAGTCCGGCGTCCTCGAGGGCGGCCATCTCGTTACGGACCGTGGCGGACGACACGCCCAGATTGAAGCGATCGGCGATCGTCTTGGAGCCGACCGGCTCGCCCGAGCCCACGTACTGCGACACGATAGCGCGCAGCACCGCGGCCTTGCGCTCATCGAGTTGCGTGGCCTCAGTCATAGCGCCCATGGTACCGCGCCGGTGTCTTCTTTAGCACTCCTCGGGGATGAGTGCTAACCAGATAGGAGGACGTCGTGCTCCCGGCCGCCGCACACGGGACAGGCCGGTAGTCGCCCCGCCGCCAGCTCGGTTTCGCACAGCGGGCAGCGCCCCCGCAGCTCCACCAGCGAGTAGCCACCCGTGGGCGAGCCATCGACCGTCAGCACCACCCCGGATGCGGCGTCGGTCAAGACGACGTGGTCGTGCTCGCAGCGATATTCATCGGCGCCGGGGAGCGAGCCCCAGCGAGCCGTGAAGGTGAGCCCACACCCGTCGCAGGTGAGGTTGCCCGAGTAAGCCATGCCCCCAGAATGCCCCACGCCGTCAAACCCGAACTTTCGGGGGCTTGGCAGCGTCGGGATGGGCGTGAGGTGCGAACATGAGCATTCGCGATAAACGATGCAGGGGGACGGCGTGCACGAACCCCATCCACAGGTGGTCGCGGCGGCCCGGCGCGGCGACCAGCGCGCCTTCGAGACCCTGGTGCGGGCCTACCAGAGCGACATCTGGCGCCTCTGCTTCCATCTGCTCGGCAATTCGAGCGCCGCTGACGACGTCACCCAGGACGCCTTCGTCCGGGCCTACCGCTTCATGCATCGCTACCGGGGCGATTCGAAATTCTCGACCTGGCTGTTCTCGATCGCCCGCAACTGCGCGCTCGACGAGATCCGGCGCAACCAGAGGCGGCGGCGGGTGACGGACCTCGTCGAAGCCCAACCCGAACGTGAGCCGGTACGCGCCGACCTGGGGATCGAGGTGCGAGAGGCGGTGATGGCCCTCCCGCTCGAACTACGAGAACCCCTCGTCATGATCGACGCGCTCGGTCAGAGCTATGCGGAGGTCGCAGAGGCCATAGATGTGCCCGTCGGGACGGTCAAGAGCAGGGTCCACAGGGCGCGCGATGCCGTCGCCAATGCCCTCACCGGGCAACCCCGGGAGCGTCACGGTGAAAGCTGACACCTGCGAGTTGCTGCGCGTCGACATCTCGGCTCGTCTCGACGGGGAGCTCGACGAGTCGCGAGCGCGTGAGCTGGATGAGCACCTCGAAACCTGCGCCGCTTGCCGCGACTACGAGGCCCGGATGCGCTCGGTGCGGCGCGCAATGAGGGTGCACAGCGCAGAGCCCGTGCCCGATCTGACCGCCGCCATCATGCAGAGGGTCGAGGGCCAGAGAGCGCGTGTTGCTCGCCGCAGGGAGTGGGGCTCGGGTGCGCGCATCGCCGCGGTGGCTGCCGCGGTCGCCGCCCTGCTGGTACTTGCGACCTCGGTTCCGTTCACCGACCGACAGCCCCAGAGCGCAGCGGCGGAGGAGGAGATCGTCCGGCAGGTCAGAGCGGCGGCGGAGGAGCTGACCTCGTACCGAGCGACCTTCTCGATCGTCGAGCGTGGCTTCACTTCCGACGTGGCAAGCCGTCGCTTCACGGCCAAAGTCCTGTACGACGCCCCGGAACGCTTCCGGCTCACGGTGCGTGACGACACCATCTACCCAGATCCTCGTTGGCCCGCCAACAACATCTCCTTGATCGCAAACCCCTCGCGCTGGTGGATCGAGCAGCCCCGAACCTGTCCTCTCGAGGTTCTGCTCGAGTGCGACGTGCCCCAGGGCACCTCCGAGCAGACCGTTGTGAAACGCCAGCCTTTTGACGGCACCAGCACACTGCCGACCGACATCATCGTGCCGCTCGAAACCATGGCGAGCTCGGGCGACTTCGACGTGCTGGGGCGCGACCACATTGCGGGACGCACCGCGGTCAAGGTCCTCATGCCGTTCCGCGAGGCCTTGCCTCTGGTTACGGCCCTTCAACCCGCTGGTCTCTGGCGCGGCTTCCACGCTGCGGATCGGGTGGAGATCTGGCTCGACGAACAGACCTGGTTCCCGCTTCGCTTCCAGGTGAGCGCCGATGCTTCTGCCGAGCGCGCCCAGTGGGCCGAGCTGAACGACTACCGGGACGAGCCCGGCGACGCGCTCCTCAAGGTCACGGCTCAACGATTCTCGGAACCGTCGGTTGCACGCGATCGCTTCGAGCCGCCGGCAGACGGAACCATCCGCTCCGGAGACTTCCGGTCACTCCAGCGGCCGGGGCCGCGGTGGAGCGAGCCCGAGTACACCGCGCAGCTCGACCCCTACCGTTTCGGGAAGACCCCCGACGGCCGCGTGGTCATGACCTGGGCAGAGGGGATGACCTGGCTGAAGGCGACCGGGGGCCCGACGTCGGAGCGTTCCTCGGTGCTGCCTGCGAGCGCGGAGCAGGTGCCGCTTCGCGGAGGCGGCTGGGGCTACTACCAGCCGGGAACCGAGACGATCAAGCGCCGGCTCGACCTCTTCTCTGCCGGCGGTCACGTTCATCTCGAATCCAACCTGTCGCGCGATGAGCTCATCAAGGTGGCTTCCTCGTTCGAGGTCGTGGGCGAGCGCCTCGATAGTGTGATCGAGCGCTCGGGAGGAACCACCGTCGAGCGACTGAGCGTCGAGCGTGCGCTCGACTTCGCCTTCGTTTACGCCCCCGGCTATTTGCCTCACGGATACCTACCGAGTGCGGCACTGGCGACGACGTCCGATGATGAGGGCCGCTCGGTAACCACCTACTACCGCCGGCCTGAGGCCGAGTACGGCGGCGACGGCATCCGCATTACCCAATCCCCGAGCATCAAGGTCCTGGCCCCCTCCGGTGAATTGGCAGACGTGCTGGCTCTGAACGGAGTCGAGGCGCGCTGGTTCCCCGAGCGAGGTCAGCTCGAGTGGATCGAGGGCCACGTCTACCGATCGGTCACCGTGCCGACCGGCGACCTCGGGACCGCTTTGCTCGTCGCCCGGAGCCTGAGATGACCCGTTTCCAGCGCTCGACCTTCTTCATCGTGTGCGCGGTCATCGGTGCACTGGTAGGCGGACTTGCCATGATGGGCGCGGCCGCGCTGACGCGCAAAGACGCGCCGGCGCGGGAGCCCGCGGCGCAGCCTTCGATCTCGAACACCATTACACCGGGCGACGATACGGCGAAGCCCTCGAAGCTCGCGCCCCAGAGCAGCGTCCTGCTTGCATGGACGCCCGGCGGTCTTCCCGCCAACACCGAGCAGGTCCTCGAGCGCATGACCGCGGTGCGCGCCGCGACCACTGTCGAAGCGGGGCTGGACTGGATCGAGTCGTCGCGCAGCCCCGAGGGCACGGTGCTGGATCGCACTCCGGGCGGCATGGCGATTCCGTTCGAGAACGCCTACATCGAGCCCGCCGACTACGCCGACTTCATTCCCCTCGCCGACCGCGACGAGATCCGCGCTCTCGACCAGGGAGACGCCGTGTTTGCCCAGACGTCGGAAGAACTGCGCGGTGGCGGCGTCGGTACTAGCCTGCGTCTCAAAGGCGGTTCTCTGGACGTCACCGGGGTCGTGGCCGACGTTACAACCGGAGGGTACGAGGCCCTCACCGCCGGAAGCGCTCCCAAGCGCTGGCCGACCGTCGATCGCTTCGTGCTCATCCGGCTCGCTCCCAATGCGAACCCCGACCCGGTGGAACGGCGCATCCGCCGGCTACTGCAGCCGGGGCAGGGCCTGCGGCTGCGCCCGAGTGGTGTGAACCCCTTCCTCAGGTACGGAGACGCGGTCCTGCCACAACTCATCATGAAGAAGACCTTCGGCGAGTTCTCGCTGCAGCCCCAGGCAGGAAGTGACTTCTTCGAAATCGATAGGTCGTGGCAGGCGCGCAACATCCGGGCTGCGCAGGTGCCGGTGCTCGGCAAGGTCAC
>JBOGWV010000222.1:0-13115 GCA_050693975.1 Actinomycetota bacterium | reverse complement strand
AGGCCCCGGGCCTTGAGTAGTCGTCCGAGCGACGCTGCGGTGATCCCCTTGCCGAGGCTCGAAACCACACCGCCCGTCACGAAAACGTGCTTCGCCACCAGCCCTCCGTTCTCTTCCCTCTTAGGGGCACGTCCCGATCTCTCAACTCCTCGAGGCAAACCGGGGACGGCCCGAAAAACAACCTGGTGACGACCCCCAATATCCACAACGGGCAATTGCCTCGTCGTGCTCGGGGGAAGTCAGCCCAAAGTAGCACGCGCGCGCCCGCCGACGCGTCTATCGACGCTTGTCCTGCGGTCCGGCCGAGCCCGCCCCGCTTGTCCTACCTGCGGCCGATTCGGTCCAGGGCCCGCAGCCAAGGCGACGAGTCGATGACGGTCGAGAAGGAGACCCGCTCGGAGAGCGCGTTCAGCGCCAGCATCACCACCACCGACAGAGCCAGCCAGGGCTCCGGCAGCGACAGCGCAAGGCCTAAACCGACGATCGCCCCGAGGGGGTTGGCACCCGCGTCGCCGAGCATCCCCCGCTCGCGGACGTCGAAGGGGGTCACCGCCAGGAGCGCGCCGGTCACGCCCGCGGTCGCGAGTCCCCATTGCCCCGAACCGAACGCAAGCAGTGGCACCAGAAAGAGCCAGCCCGCCTTAGCGGCTCGCCCGGGGGCTCGGTCGAGCAGGTTGAACAGGTTGGCCGCGAGCGGCACCAGCAGAAAGGCCTCGAGCTTGTGAAGGGGCCCCGCGAGCGCCAGCGACGCAATGAGCCCGGCGAGGCCCCCCGCCGCGATCTTCACGAGTCCCCCAGTCAGTGCCCCGCCGCGCGCCGCGCCGAGGTGTCCGCCGAAGCCCCGTGCCGCCTCGTCACCTCTCCGGTCGTCGTATAACCCGGCGGCGAACATCACTCCCACGATGCCGATCACGATCCCGGCGCGGGAGAAGTCGATCGAGCCATCCGAAGCCTGCGACTCCGCAAACGATCCCGCCGCCACCAGCGCGAAGATACCCGCCACGGCCCCGACGGCCAGGCCGAAACCAAGCACGACGGGAACCTGGCGCCCGTTGACGTTGGTGCGCACGAGCCCGGTCGGTGCCGCTCTGAGTGCGGCCATGGTCGCGAGCAATCCTCCGACGACGCCCGCCGCAAGCGCCACCAGCAACTCCACGACGAGCTCGCTGCTCACGACTCGCCTCTCAGGGCGCGCCCCCGCCAGCCGCGAGCCGGTCCTTCGGACAACTCCGACGACTCCGCGGGGGTGGTGCTTCGACCGGCCTCGAGGTTTGTCCTGCGGTCCGGCCGAGCCCAACCCGCGTCCATCGAGAGGTGCACGATCAGGGCCATGGGCACCAGAAACGAAAGGATGACGGCCGGGATGACTATGCCGGAGTCGTTCACCGC
Organism: Actinomycetota bacterium; assembly: GCA_050693975.1. GTDB lineage: Bacteria > Actinomycetota > CADDZG01 > CADDZG01 > WHSQ01 > WHSV01. The sequence goes on along the minus strand of JBOGWV010000222.1, from coordinate 11,726 downwards.
GAAGCCCAACGCGGCCAGGACGAGCCCCCCGATCAGTCCGGCGCGGAGCTTCGGGAAGCCGACCGCGAAGCGCTGCCACCGTCCACTCGGCCGGCGGAGCAGATAGGCCATCGCCAGCAGGGCCGGCGGCACGAAGTAGGTCCAGATCGAGGTGGTGAACACGCGCAGGTTGGCGGTGGCCTTGCGCTGAATGGTGTCGAACAGGACGCCGAACCCGCGCGCGCGTGTGTCTTCGAACAGCCTGGCGAGGTGGGTCTGCGACTCCGGAGGAAGCGAAAGATCGATCACGAGGAACGCCGCCAGCGCCACTACCCCTCCGATCACCGCGATCAGCATCATGCGCAGGTTGGGTTTCCGACCGGTGAGCAACAGCAGCGTGATGCCGAGCGCAGGAACCAGGGCCAGCACGCCTCCAACGTCGCTCCCGACCGCGGGCGCGCCATCGATGACGATCGTCGCGACGAACAGCGCAACGACGACCGGCATCGTCCACGATCGACCACCGAAGCGATAGGCGATCAATGCGGCGGTGAGGATGGCGGCCACACCGAGCACCGCGAACACGATGTTGCCGGCTCCCGCGAAGCGCCCGGCGATGATGGGCGAATACCCGAACACGGTGTTGAGCTGGAGCTGACTTCCCATGATGAGATCCAAAGAGATGACGAGCCACGTGAACGCGACCAACGCAAGAAGCCTGTCGAGTGACCGCCGGAAGCCGACCGCAACGATGGCGACGAGCAGCGCGTCGACCAGCATCAGCAGCAGTCCGAACCGCACCGCTCCGAGCGTGTGCCCGTCCACCACGCCCACGAGGTAAGAGGCCACCGGAAAGGCGACGACCCCCAGCCCGCAGAACTGCAACCAGCGAGCGGCCGTGACACCGACTCCGCCCCTGCGCTCTCGCCATCTGAACAGGGCCAGGATCAGCACGTAGACCAGCACCTGGAACACCACGAAGATCGCGCTCAGAGGACCCTTTACCTCGTCGATGAAGGTGGATTCCTGGTCGAGCGAGGCCATCACCACCGCCGGATCGACGACGTCCGTCGGACCGCTGACCATCGCCCTCCCGTTCATGACAGAAGGGCGTTCAATGTCGAAGTGCTCGAGAATCGTGGGAGCGACATCTGGAAGGGTGATGATGCTCTTGCGCCGCGTCGACGCGGACTCGAGAGTCGTTCCGGGTTCGAAGGCGGGTCCCACCGCGACGCCGATGCCGAGGTGCGCCTCGTCCGCCCATGACGGGGAGCTCGGCGAAACGATCAGGAGAAGGTCATCGGGCGCCAGTGCATCGCGAAGCTCTCCCACCACTTCGTCGCTCGCCATAAGCGCGGCGCGCTGCGCGCGCGTCAAGTCGCCGGTTACCTCGGTCCGGTCGAACGCCATCATCCATTGATCGAAGCGCGTGAGATCACCCTGGTCGATGAACGCGACTCCGCAGGGTTCCTCGAGGAAGGAAGCGATCTCGTCGTTCAACGCGTTGGTGTCGGTCCGGACGTCGTACGGGGCGGTCCCGTCGTCCAGCAGAAGGTTGGGCGACACCGCGGCCCTGTCGACCACTCCCGAGGCATCCATCGCCGCGAGCAGCACCCACCGCCCATAGCCCACCGGGGCGGGCGCCGGTCGGCCGAGGTCGCCGTTTCCGATGGCCCACACGGGTGCCTCGAGGGCCTCGGCGAGGGCCCCGGGAACGGCGCCGTATCCGTCCTCGACCACGCCGCGCTCGATCTCGTCGAGGCCTCCGGCCCTCAGCGCGTCCCCGCCGGACTCCTCCTCGACCGCCTCACCTCCTCCGGTCGTCACTCCACCGTCGACCCGCGCCCCCGCGCCCATCGTGACGAAGCCCGATGCGAGCGAAGTGCGCGCCGAGTTGGTGCGCACCGACATCGAGCCCCACGCGCCGTCGGAAATTGCGGCGGTGATGTGAGGCGGCTCGTAGCGATCGACGTCGCTCCACAGGACCCCCGGCAGCGCCACCACCACGGCGCGCGCGCAGGTCTCCTGAGCAAGCACGGGTCGGGCTTGGCCGGACCGTAGAACAACACCGGCACCCGCGGGGGCGGTAACCGCAATCGCGGCAGCCGCGGCAAGCGACACCAGCGCGATTCCCTTCAGTGCGCGTGCCACTGGTACGCGTCCCGAAGCCTGGCAAGCATCCGATCGGTCGAGAAGCGACGACGCACGTCCATCACAGCTTGCGCGATGTACCGCTCGGCGGTCTCCGGCGAGGAGAGCACCTCGTTAAGCGCTCCCGCGAGCGCGGCGGCATCGCCCTTGGGTACCAAGCGACCCGACCGGTGATCCGCCACCAGTTCGCTCATGCCTCCGACGTCGGTGGAGACGATTGGAGTACCTAGAAGGACCGCCTCCTGTGCCGCAAGCGGCACACCCTCCCAGTTCGACGACAGGCAGAAGACGTCCGCTGCGGCGATGAAGTCCGCTATGTCGTCGCGCCACCCCAGCCAGCGCACCCGGCGGCCGAGTCCCATCGCCAGGGCCATCGTCTCGAGACGTTCCTCGTCGGGCCCCTCCCCGAGCACCATGAGCACGATGTCGTCACGCAGCATCGACAGGGCCGAGAGCATGACGGGCAGCGCTTTCTGCGAAGACAGCCGCGAAGCCGTGACGATCATGCGGGCGTTGTCGTCTACGTCTGCCTCCTTGCGAACCTGGGCGGCGGTTTTGGCGATCTCGGGCGGGTCACCGATTCCGAGGTACAGCACCTCGATCTTGTTCGCGGTCTTGGGCGACATCGATCGAAGATGCCTGGCGATGTCCTCGGATACGGCGAACGAGTGGGTGTTCAGCCGCACCGACAACGGCTCCGCCCATTTGTAAAGCGCCGCTTTGGTGCGACCCGATACGTCGGGCCTCACGAGGTTGTGAACGGTGAGGAACGAGGGGATCTCGAGGGGGCGCGCCGCCAGGGCCGCGTCGATGCCCGCACGCAACCCATGCGCGTGCACAACGTCGTAGTGGCCCTGGCGAAGATAGCTCTTCAGGCGACCAACCACCCCGGAATGACCCAGAGGGCCATTGGGAATGTCGAGCGGGATGACGGGCTTCGGCATCGTCACCGGAAGATCCGGGGGACCCGCCACATCGACCCTCATCATCTCGGAGTCGAGCGCCGCCGTGATCTGAGCAACGTGCCTGGCGATCCCACCGGCGGACCTCCCGAGCACCTGCAACACGTTCAGCTGCCGGCTCACCGCGAGGCCCTTTTGTTCTGCGATCCGGCCGAGCCCGCCTCGCGACCGACGAGCGAGGCGAAGCGCCGCAGCTCCGGTGCGCGCAGCTTCGCCATCAGTCCGATGTAGATGGCCCCGCCGGTCACCACGATCGCCGCGAAGCTCACCAGTGCCTCGACCTTGGTGGACTCGGGCAACGCGTACGCGATCGCGCCCATGGCCGCGAGGGCGAGCAGCGAAACGGAGATCGAGCGCCACAGGCTGCGCGCCAACTCGGGGGTGCCCACCCGACCGACGCGCCTCGACAGCAGCACCAGCAGCGCGACCGCACCAAAGGCAAACGCCACGGAGTGAGACAGGGCCAGCGCCGGCACCGCCCATGCATCGCCCGCGGCAAAGAACAGACCGGCTCCCAGGGCGCTCGCGACAACTACCGCTCCGGCGTTCACCAGGGTTGGCGTCTTCGTGTCACCCAGCGCGTAGTAGGCGCGCGTCGCGACGAGAAAGGCCGAGTAGGTCGGCAGGCCGACGACAAATGCGGCGAGCACGCGCGCAACCAGTCGGGCACCAGATTCCGTCATCACCCCGTACTGGAGGGTGAGCTGTGCGATCGGCTGTGCCCCTGCAAGCATCAGTGCCGCGGTCGGCAGCAAGATGAACGCAAGCATGCCGAGGCCATCGCGCAACCGCTCCAAGAGGCCCTCGGCTTCGCCGCGCGCCACGTGTTCCGACATCGCAGGGAACAACACGTTGAAGATCGCCACCGCAAACAGCGCGTGTGGCATGTAGAAGAAGGTGTAGGCCCACTGGTATGCGGCGACTCCGCCCTCGACGCCATTTGCCAGCATCAGGACGACGATCAGTCCCGCTTGATAACCTCCCGCGTAGCCGAGCGCCCATACGCCGAGCTTGCCGGCCTTGCGCACGGCGGGGTGGCGCGGCTCCCACCGAAACCTGAAATGCCAGCCCAGCTTCACGAGCTGCGGGATGAGACACACCGTCATCGCGACCACGCCGAGGGAGGTTCCCAGGCCGAGCACCAGCGTCTCGGTCGAGGTGATCCCCTCGACCGTCGGTGGCCTGTCGCCCCGGATCACCGCGTAGGCCACGTACACCCCGATCACCACGAGGTTATTGAAGATGGGGGCCACCGCGGCCAGCGCGAACTTGCGGTTGGCGTGCAGGGCGGCAGTCATGATCATGCCTGCGCCGTAGAAGACGATCTGCGGGGTGAACAGGCGCAGGAAGGTGGCTCCGAGAGCGATCTGCTGGGTCCGCAGAGAGGGGTCGTCCACCCCGAGCGTCAGCAGCCGCATGATCGGCTCCGCGAGCAATGCAACGACTGCAGCAATGGCGACGAGTGCGACGAGAGCGACCGTAGTGAGGGCGTTCGCCGCACGCCATCCTTCTTCGCGCTCTCCCTTGACGAGGTAGTCGACGAAGGTCGGCACGAATACAGACGTCAGCACTCCCGCCGCGACGAGCTCGAACACAACGTTGGGCGCGGTGTTCGCCGTCTGATAGGTGTTGGCCAGGAAGGTCGTGCCCATCGCGGCGGCCACCACTACCACGCGCACGAACCCGGTAAGGCGCGACACGGCCGTTGCTACCGTTATGACGGCAGCACCACGAGCGAGCGAGCCGTGCGGTTGTGCTACGGATGCCATTACTCGGGTGGTGGATCGGGCAGGGGAAGGGTTCCCTCGCTGTTGCCGTAATGCCCGGGCTCCGACGCGCTTCCCGCAAGCGACAGAACCACCGCGACGTGCCCGCGAGGGAGCTCGCCAACATCGACGGTCGATACGAGCGCGTCCGCGTCATCGTCGTTGCGAATCCCCTCGACCATCCCCCACTGGCTCGACGAAGACTCCGTCACGACCACGTCGTTGTTTCCCTCAGCCAGATCAAGCGCAAGTCGTGTGACGAATGCCGGAACGTCAAAGGGCTTCGGCGTCGCGTTGCCACCGGCGATAACGAACGATGCGTTTCGGGGAATGAGATCGTTCTGGTCGCGTCGGGGCACCGAGATGAAGTCCTTGTCTCCGAGAAGTGCGAGAAGCTCCCCGTACGATTCCTGTGTGGATGGTTCGCCGTCCGGAGTGAGACTCTCGCCGTTGGACGAGAGCGACGCCGCCCCCTCCCCCAGAGCTGAGGCCGCGTCGAGCATCACGCCCTGCGGCTCGCTCGCCACCGAGTCGACGATCGTCGCAAGCTCGTTGGCCACCGGCTCGTTCTCCATAGCCAGTTTCTCGCCGAGGTTGATCTCCGTCACGACCTCTGCGCCGGCGGACTCGAGCGTGTCGATGGTTCCCCCAACCACTCCCCCGTCGGCCCCATCGACCGTGAACAGGACGACGTCCCGACCGGTGAGGCGATCTTGGATGGCCCACGGCTCGGCGGCCTGGACGAACGCGGTGATCTCATCGTTCTGATCGTTGAGCTGGCCGATCTGGCTGCGCTGCTCCTGAACCTCCCCCTCCACCGTCTCGATCCTGTTCTGGAGGTTCTTGCGGAGGGGCTCGCCGAGAAACCCGGCCCCGAGTGCGATGCCGATCGTCAGAGCCAGAAAGATACCTACGACCGTTACCAGCAGGTAGCGAAAGTCGATCATCCGAACACCGCTTCCTTAACCGAGTCCCATGCAATCGTGAACTGGGCCCACAAGAGCACAAGCTGGGCCCGGAAGACGTCCGAGAGGAGTATCACGATCAGCATGGCGAGGAACGCCGAGCCCACCAGTGCGACGAGATCACGCCGCCGCACGCGGCCGTGATAGAGGCGGCTTAGTCCCTTCGCGTCCACAAGGATCGGACCCACGCGAAGGCGCGTGAGAAAGGTTGAAGCCATGCCCTTGCGCCCCTTGTCTCGGAACTCGATGAGGTTTGCATGGGTTCCAACCGCGACGATCAGCTCGGCTCCCCGTTCGTAGGAAAGCAACATGGCGATGTCCTCGGAGGTGCCCGTCGCCTCGAACACCACGCACGGCAGGCCCAGGGCTTCGAGTCGCTCGAATCCCGGCGCGTGTCCGCCCGCGTAGGCGTGAACCACCAGCTCCGCCCCGCAGGTAAGCGCCTCGGTGGTCACCGAGTCCATGTCCCCGATGATCATGTGAGGTTTCAGACCCACGTCGATAAGCGCGTCGGCGCCACCGTCCACTCCAATGAGCAGAGGCTTGACCTCCCTGATGTAGGAACGAAGGGCTCTGAGGTCATCCTTGTAGTCGTAGCCTCGCACGACTATCAGCACGTGGCGGCCGTGAAACTCGGTCGCGACCTCGGGCAGACGCGTCGCCTCGAGCAGCACATCGCGCTCGTCCTCGATGTATTCGATGGTGTTCTGAGCAAAGCGTTCGAGTTCACTGGAGATTCCCTGCTTGGCCTTGTCGAGGGAATGCTCGACCCCCTCGAGCGTGAGCCGGGTGCCGCGCGCGATCTCGACATGGTCGTCTCCATTGACTCGATACAGCCGGTCGCCGTCGACGATCACCTCACTGCCTTCGACGACCGACATGACTTTCGGCCCTGCCTTGTCGATGACCGGGATCTTCGCCGAGCACAACAACAAGGGACCCAGATTGGGATATCGGCCCGTTATCGACGCCGACGCGTTAACGACCGCGGCGACGCGATGCTGTATGAGTCCCTCGGCGGAGATGCGGTCCATGTCCTCGTGGTCGATGATTGCGATTTCGCCGGGGCCCAAGCGCGTCGAGAGATCCTTGGTTCTGTAATCGACGCGCGCCACGCCGACGATCGCCCCAGGCACCTCTAGTGCCTGCCGCCTGCGCCTGCCGATTATCTTCATCGTGCGGCGCTGTCGAGAAGTTCCTGTGCATGCTCGCGCGCCCGGTCGCTCTCCGGCATTCCCGCGAGCATGCGCGACAGCTCGTCCACGCGCTCCGCGCCCTCGACCCGCGACACCATGGACGACGCCCGGTGCTCCCCGGCCTCCTTGGCCACCCGATAATGCGTGTCGGCAAACGCGGCGACCTGAGGAAGGTGGGTTACGACCAGGACCTGGGCCCCCGTTGTCGCGGCGAGCTCGGCAAGGGAGCGACCCACCGATTGAGCCGCTCGTCCACCGACTCCCGCATCGACTTCGTCGAACACAATCGTCTCGGCGCCCGGCGTGGACGTCAGCAGGTGCAGCGCGAGCGCTATGCGGGAAAGCTCGCCGCCCGATGCCACCTTTGCCACCGGGCGAGGCGACTCACCCGGGTTGGCCGCCACGCGGAGCTCGACCGCGTCGATTCCCCCTTCGTACAGCTCGCGCTCACCGAGGGCTACCTCGAATCGAGCGCCGTCGAGGGCGAGGGTGGTCAGCGTCTCCCCCATCGCCCGTTCGAGTCGCGCGGTCGCCCGAGCGCGCTCTTCGTGCAGCGAGGCCGCAAGCTCATGAGCCCGCGCCAGCAGCTCCTCGTGGGTGGTTCGCAGCAGTTCGAGGGACGATTCCGCGCCCTCTAGCTCGGCCACGCGGGCCTGCTTGCGGTCGAGGTAGTCGAGGATCTCGGAGGTGGTTTCGCCGTACTTGCGCCTGAGGCGGGAGATGACGTCGAGGCGCTGTCGCGTTTCGTCGAGCAGTTCAGGATCGGGGGTGACCACGCTGCGCGCCAGCTCGTCGGCGACGTCCGCAACCTCGAGGGAGGCCGCCTCGAGCCGCCGAGCGTGTTCCGCGAGGGACGGGTCTCGTCGCGCCGCCTGATCGACCTCTCGATACGCCGAGGTGAGGGTCTCCGCCGCTCCGCCCTCACCGCGCAGGGCCTCCCCTGCGCCCTGGAGCGCGAGCGCTATCGACTCGGCGTGCTCGAGCCTCGACGCCTCTGCCACCAGCGTCTCGTGCTCGCCTTCGCGAAGCTCGGCCCTGGTGATCTCGTTGATCTCGTAGCGGAGTAGATCGAGCTCGCGCTCCCGTTCCCGCTCGCTCGCCAGCAGCTCCTCGAGTTCTCGCTCCATCCGGGCCGCGGCGCGCACGGCGTCGGCCACGTTCTTGGAGGTTGTCAGCACGTCTGGTCCGGCGAAGGAGTCGAGCAGCATGCGCTGTCGCGGTGGCGCGCCGATGCCCTGAGCCTCGTGCTGGCCCGCGATCTCAACCAGGCATTCGCCGAGCTCGGTTAGGGCCGCAACCGTGACCAGCCGGCCGTTGATACGAGCCTTGCCCCCCTTGTCCGCGGCGATGGTGCGCGCCATCACGATCTCGACATCGCCCGCGGGATCGGAGTCCTCGAGGATGCCGTGGGCACGCAGGATCTTCACGGCGTCGTGGCCCCCCTCGACGACGAAGCGGCCTTCTATTCGGGCCTCGGAGGCGCCCTCGCGCACCAGGGCGCGGTCGCTGCGCCCACCAACCAGCAGCCCGAGAGCCGCGACCACAAGGGTCTTGCCGGCTCCGGTTTCACCAGTGAGGGCGCTGCAGCCTGGTTCCAGCTCCAGCTCGGCGCGTTCGATTACGCCGAGGCCCTCGACAACAAGCTCGATCAGCATTCGCCCAAATCCTAAGGGTGACCCACCTAGAAACGGTGGGTTCCGCCCCGCTTCGCGAAATCTCTACAAAACCCCCAACGGGGCCGGATAACTGGCTAGGAAGGGAGGTCGAGCTTGGCGCGCAGTCGCTCGAGGAAGTCCGGCCCGCCCAGCCTCACCAGTTGCAGCGGCCGCGGGTGGCGGCGGGCGGTTACGACGGCTCCCGGCTCGAGCTTGCACCCCAGCGTTCCATCCAAAGACAACGAGGCGACCGGCACCGAGTCGTCCACCTGGATCTCGACGACGTCGTCCGGAGCCAGGACCACCGGCCGGGAGAACATCTGGTGAGGACTCACCGGCACGATGAGCAGTGCCTCGGCCCGTGGCGAGATGATGGGACCGCCCGCGCTCAGCGCGTAGGCGGTGGACCCGGTGGGGGTGGCGACGATGACCCCATCGGCGTTGAAGGTCGCCAGGCGTTCCCCGTCGATCCGCACCTGAAGTCGCACGACGCGGTGGCGGGCGGAGCGCTCGACCAGGACCTCGTTGAGCCCCACATGGTGCTCGATGCGCCCGTCGCTTCTGACCTCGCAGGCGAGCATCATCCTTTCCTCGATGCGGTAGTCGTCGTCGATCACGCGCTTCAGTGCGTCAACCTCCTCGCCGGCGTCGACCTCCGTGAGATAGCCGAGGTCACCGAAGTTCACTCCGAGCAACAACGCGTTCGCGGCGTGAGCCTCGTGCGAGGCGCGCAGCATGGTTCCGTCTCCGCCCATTGAAACCACGAGATCGGGATGGTCGTCCGACACCTCGACCCCGTGGGTGCCGAGGAACCGCCGGATCTCGTCCCGAACGCTAGCCGCGTCCGGACTCTCCGGGTGGACCACGAACGAAACCCTCTTTATCTCCACTGAATTCCTCATGTCGGAGGTGCCTCGGCGATCGCTCGTTCGATCGCTCCCCTATTGTGAGGCCCGCGCCGGCTCAGGTGTACGAAAAACTCGCGGTTACCCGCGGGCCCGATGACGTCGGATGCGGTCGCACCCGCCAGCACCAACCCCCGCTCGGCGCCGCTCGCTACGACTCGCTCGACCGCCTCCGTCCAGAGGGCCGGATCCTTGACCACCCCTCCCCGTCCGACCCGGTCCTTGCCGACCTCGAACTGCGGTTTGACCATGAGGACGAAGTCTCCCTCGGTTGCGACGACGTCGGCCAGAGCGGGAAGCACCAGTGTCAGCGAGATGAACGACAGGTCGGCAACCACCCCGTCCGGCCGCCAGGGGAGGTCTCCCGGCGTCAACGTGCGCACGTTCGTGCGCTCGAGCACCGTCACCCGCTCGTCGTTGCGAAGACCCCAGTCGAGTTGACCGTAGCCCACATCGGCAGCGATCACCGCGGTCGCGCCTCCCCTCAAGAGACGGTCGGTGAAACCCCCCGTCGAGGCCCCGGCGTCAAGCCAGCGCCTGTCCTTGACGACAACGTCGAGACGGTCGAGTGCGCCGTCGAGTTTGTCGCCGCCACGAGAAACGAATCGGCGACCCTCGCCGGTCAGCGCTATCGGATCGCTCGGAGACACCATGGTTGCGACGCGGGCGGTGGGCATGCCCTTTACGAGCACAATCCCCTCTTCGATCGCACGTCGTGCCTCCGCGCGCGACGAGGCAAGCCCGCGCCTTACGAGTTCAGCGTCGAGGCGAAGCTTCGCCAACGTCGCGCTCGAGCTCACCTTCGAGCTCGTCGTGAAGCTCCTCGAGCAGCCTCAGGCGCTCGGAGTCATCGGATGCGTTGCCGTCCTCGATGGCCTGTCTGGCGCGCTCGCGCAGGGTCGGTCGAGGGGCCTCGGTCGTGATCCGGTCGTCGGAAGGGTCCATGAGCGGTGATTATCTCCCCTGGGGGCACTAGCCGGGCGGATTCTCGGGTGAAGGGGTGGGCATGGAGGAGGGCTCGGCGCTCGGTCGCGCGGTGGTCTTTTTACTCGCCTTCTTGCTGGTTTTCTTCGCGGTCTTCTTCGCGGTCTTCTTCTTCGGGGGCTTCTTCTTGGTGGTCGCCGAGGGGCGACCCTCCAGCCTCGCGACGCGCCGCTCCAGTCGCTCGATGTCGCGCTTCGAGGCGAGCCCGAGGGCCTCGATCTGGCCACGGATCTCGCTGCGGACGAGGTTCAGGATCTCGCGGCGGTTCTGACGGCTGCGCTCCATCAGCTCCTTCACCGCTTGACCCGCCTGGCTTCCTGAGAGGTCACCTGATGAGATCAGATCGCGCACTATGTTCTCGGCGCGATTTCTGGTGAGCTCGACGATGCCCGATGTAACCAACGCCAATCGCCTGATCTCGTCTCTCACTCACGACCTCCTAATCGTTCGTACCCACGAACCTATACTCGATGAGTGCTCCAGTTGATACCGATCTCGGATGCAAATCCGACTCGCCGGACTCCGGTCATCACGCTCGTGCTGATCGCGATGAACGTGCTCGCTTTCTTCTTCATTCAGCCGGGCCCCCCGAGCATCGCCGGCGGTTCCATCAACGACGAGCGTTTCTTCGTCGAGACCGCACCGATTCCCTGTCAATTCGAGGACGAGTGCCCCGCAACCGTTCAGGGCACGACATCCGCCATCGAGATTCCCGAAAGGACGCTTCCCGAGTTCCTCTTCTCGCTGGTCTTCTCGGCGTTTCTGCACGGCAACATCCTGCACATCGCGGGCAACATGCTGTTTCTCTGGGTCTTCGGTAACAACGTCGAGGACTTTCTCGGACATGTGAAGTACATCCTGTTCTACGTCCTGGCTGCGCTCACCTCGGGTTTCGGCCAGGTTCTGACGAACCTCGGCTCGGATATCCCCGCCATCGGCGCGTCGGGCGCGGTCGCCGGGGTTCTGGGCGCGTACTTCATTCTCTATCCGCGGGCCAAGGTGAACGTGCTGGTCCCGATCATCTTCATATGGACGATTCTGCAACTGAGCGCGTTCGTCGTGCTCGGGCTGTGGTTCCTGTATCAGTTCCTCGTTCCGCAGCCTGGCGTCGCGTGGCAGGCGCACGCGGGAGGCTTCATCTTCGGAGCGATAGTCATCTTCCT
>JBOGWV010000221.1:0-10080 GCA_050693975.1 Actinomycetota bacterium | reverse complement strand
GACGGTCAATGCCTGTGAGAATTTTGCGTCTGTTTCCGGTCAAAGGGTCTGACGCAGTCCAGATCAAGGCTGGCTCTTGACCGAATCAGTTGCAACCGATGTGAGCGCCGCGGAGTGAGAGTAAGACTCTGCATTCCAATCCTCGTGGCGATCAGTATGTGCTTGGTAGCCGCAACTCCCAGCCTTGCTCAGGTCTCGGGCGGAGGTGGCGACTTCCTTCTAGGAACCGACACAACTGAGGTGGAAGCCCACGCATACGACTACAAAGGCTCTGGCGAAAGCGCCCCACCAATGGCCTCAACAACGACTGGAGGCGCAACCGACATAGCCAGCGGCGGCTATCAGGCTCCGCCTGTGTTTCCTACTGGGCTCTACATTGACAATGTTTGCGGGATGGCTCCCGATGAGAATTTCCAGACCATGACGCCGCAGTTCGACCAGAACATCTCGGGCTGCATCGTCGGCTACGAGAGCCCGCAGGGTCCTCCGGGTGGCGGCGGGCCTGGTGGTGGTGGCGGGAGTCCTGGGCCGAGTCCGGGTCGCATTATCGATCGGGTGATCGAGCTCGTTGCCGCTCCCGATCTGGAATTGGCTCCGGCCGAAGTTGGGTTGACCGGGCTCGAGACGTATGTGTGGATCGATGCTCCCGAAGACGTGCTGGTGACCGCGGTGGCCGGCGGCACAACCGTGCAGGCGCGCGCCTTTCCGTCTCAGTACCTCTGGGCGTGGGGCGACGGGGACGACACGCTCACCTACGACTCCGGCAGGCCCTGGACCAGGCACCAACCCGGCACCATCGAGCACATTTACGAAACGAGGGGCCGCTACGACCTGTCGGTTGAGGTGGTGTGGGAGGCGCAGTGGCGGATCGGCGGAGGGCCGTGGCAGCCGCTCGGGTTCTTCTCGCTCTCCGACACCGTCGACTATCCCGTGCGCCAGATCCAGTCACGGCTGACCCGCACCAGCAACTGACCGGACGCTATCCAGTTGAAGGTCGCTCAGCGACCTTCAACTGGATAACGTTGGGCTTGTGCCAAAGGCCCCCGCTGGATCGGGTTCAGCTGGGTGAGGAAATCCATGCTTGTCATTGTGCCGGGCCCGCCCTCCTCACCACGCACCTAAGGGCCCGCAGCGACTCCGGGCTCAGAATGTGGGTGGGCTCTGTCCTCAGGAAACACGACTACACCGAGCTGCTCGGCCTCTAGGACCAGCCGGTTCATCCTGCGCCTTGCCGCGTCGCGCTCCGACGGAGACATGCCAATGACCTGGAGCCCCACGGGCGCGTCGATGTTGAGTTGCAGGTTTCGATCGGGGGCTCTTTCCTCGAGATTGGTGGACACGATAAGTAGATCCACGTCGCTCCACACATTGAAGTCGCCTCTCGCCACCGACCCGGTCACGATGGCAACCTCCAAACCGATCCGCCGGTCGAGCTCACGCGCAAAGACACGGGCCTGCTCAATGAGTTGATCCCGCTCATGGCGCCGCCTTCGGAGGATGTCACTCATTCAGCTCGCTCCACGAAGCGTCGACGAACTGCAGAACGGTGTCCATGTCCGCCCGCGCCTCGTCGGAGTCTTCCGCTGCGTAATGGAGAGATGGTGACCCCGACGGATGTGCGTCCGGATATCGAGCCGGTATGTAGTGCCGGCTGGAGTAATCATCCATAGGGATCAATTATGGCGGTGTGGTCCGGCGCACGCGGGAACCAAGCAGCATCGCTCATTTGAACGCGACCTTGAGATCCTCCAGGAGTGCTTCCAGTGTTTGCTCCTCGTAGACCGCCCTGGTCGCACGCGACATCTGGGTGGCCAGTGCCTCGTCCCACGATGCCGGCATCGGAGGCCCGCTCAACCTCGCGAACTGGTTCGGCCCCTCGAGCGCTCCCAGATAGTCGCCGGCCGAGAAGCGCCAAGCGGCCGCCCCCAGTCGATTCGCGAGCACATTGCCGACCCGGATCCCGCCCCAATCGAAGTCGGCATGAAAGGCAAGCCCGGCCCCTCCCGCGGAGAGCTGGCGAAGAAGAGTCATAGCCGCGGTGTTCGGAATCCCGTCGCTGCACACCAGAGCCGGACACGAACCACCAAGACGATCGCTGGCCGCGGCGACGACGACGGGGTTCTCACACACAAACGCGCGCGCGTTCTCGAAGCGGAGTCCAGACCGCAGGAGCTGGCGCAGGGTCAGCCGAAGTGGTTCTCCCGACGCCGAGAGCTCCCGCAACGCATGCGCAACGCGGCCGCGACCCACGGGGGCAAGTCCCAGAGTGAGCACGTCGCAGGACAACTCGTCGCACACGACGCCGAAGTCCGCCCACAGCCTGCGCCTCTCCGCAGCCGCCGAAGGGAACCGCTCTCCTTTGAGGGACGCGAGCGCGTGCATTACGACCGTTGCCAACGGCCGTCCATTGTCGAGCGCGTGGGCATCGCCGGCAACAGTCGCCGCAAGGACACCGAGGCTGAGACCATCAGCAGGAAGTACCTCCAGCGCGAGCAATGCACCTTCGAGTACCTGGCGCTCCTGCCCGTCCGCAACGCGCTTGATCAAACCCGTCGAGCGCAACCGCTCGAGCCATTGCTCCAGCTCCGGCATTTTCTTCACCGCGACGTGTTCGAACGCGTTGGACCACATCGCAGTGGCCGCGCGCGCAGCTCTCTGGCTTGCGTCCCTGCGATCCTCGAGCGGGCCCCCTTGCAACTCGAGTACTTCGCGCAGGGTCTTTGAGTGGCGCGACTCCCGGAGCGCGTGATCGAGCCGCTCGAGCGACACCCTCAACACACCTGCATCTGAGGGTGTCGAGCCCAACATTCGAGCACACGCCTTCCGTTCCTCAGGAGTGGGTTCAGGAAGGCTTACGGTCCCGTGGGTCTCGAGCCCGTCGCGTTCCAGCTTCACGCGAGCCCGCTGGAACAGGCGCTGCACGCCCGGTGATGCGATCAGCCGGTTCAGCTCGATATCCGGCCCCGCCTTCACCCGCGCCCAACACCCTCGACTCGCCGACGCCCGTTCCAGGTGAAGGGGATCGAGGCGACTCCGCGCACGGCTGGGTCACGCGCCAGTTGATAGATGGCGAGGCCATCCAGCTCTGCGTAGCACCCCCATTCGTCGTAACTCGTCATCAGGAAGTCAAGATCGAAGGCCACCAGCAGAGCCATGCAGCTGCCGCGCATCCCTTGGTCGATACCGGCGAAGGCCTCGTCTAGCATCACGAGACGAGGCGCGTGAGCGGCGGCGGAGCGGTAGTGGGCTGCGGCCGCCGCAAATAACGGGAGATGAAGCACGACCGCCTTCTCACCCCCGGAGCCCGACGCGTGCTTTCTCTTCGTGAGGATCTCGGTCCTGCCGTCCTTGGAACCCTCGAGGGTAAAGCTGTGCCAGCTCCGATAATCGAACGCAAGGGCGAGGTGCTCCACGTAGCTCCCCGCGCTGTCGTCGACGCGGGCCACTTCGATGCGCTCTTGCAGGAACCGTACGAGCGCACCGCGCTCATCGTCGGTCATCAGCGAGATGTCCTTGAGGAGCAGCTTGAGTGCGTCGTCGATTCCGGGCACGGACGCGACATCGGGCCGCCACCGGAGCTGCACTCTCAGACCGGACGCGGTCGGATGCGCTCGCAGCAGAGTATTGACGCGGCGTACGGTGTCCTTGGCCTCGGTAATACGGCCCTGGAGATGGAGTCCGAGTTCCTTGAGCAGGAAATCCTCGATTACCCGTCGTTCATCGGCATGGAACGACTCGGCGTGTCGCTCGATCTCTCCCGCGATGAAGGCGACGATGCCTGCGAGACCGTGCAGCTTGCCGTTGTGCTCGACGCGCACGACGAACACGCCTTGCGACTCCTCGCCGAGGGGAGCGAAGTCTGCTCCCAAATCGCGTTGAAGCTGCGTGAGGAACGTCATCACCTTGTTTCGCACATCATCGTGAGATGAATCACTCGCGTCCACATCCGAAGTCACCGTCTCTATCGCACGAGCCTCGTCGAGGGCGCGCGAGACCGACCAGCCGGTGGATTCCTGCACCCGTTCGTCGCCCAATACGAGACCGAGCAGGCCCTCCGTCCCGAGCCGGACGAAGCGCTCGGCGGCCTCAGCGCGCTCTTCATCTCGCCCGGCGCGCTCGCGCTGCGCGCTGTGGAGTCGCTCTTTCGACGACTCGACGCGACCGGTTGCCTCGAGTTCTTCCTGATGAAGCTCCTCGCGGCGCTCCCTGGCCGCGCGCAACCGCACGACCTCGGACTCGCGGCGCGCCAGGACGTCGGCCACCTCCGCGCCCACCGTGGCCTCGAGCGCAAGAACCTCTCCCTCGACGTGGGCCGCGCGGCGGGACACTTCCAGGACGCGGCGACCCGCCTCGTCCTGATCTCGGTGAGTCTCGGCCAATTCGCGGCGGACGCGTTCGAGGAGATCCCGCGTGTGCACGCATACCAGGGCCTTGCCATGCAGCGCGGAAACCGCGTCGGCAAACGCCCCCAGCTTCTCCTGCAACTCGTTGAGACGCTCGATGTGGGCGTCGATTCCGCCCGCGCGGGCCTCGGCGCGCAGCGCGTCCTGCCTCTCCTCGAATTGGCCCCGCGCCGTGGTAAGCGCAGCCTCTGTGCGTTCCATCTCGGTCTCGGCCGACGACAAACGCGCGGCGACCGCGCGCTCGTTCGTCCTCGCTGCCCATAGTTGGTCCGTGGAGGGGAACCCGGCACGCTCTCGCTCAGCGAGCTCCGCCCGGGCCTCGAGCGCCGCACGCTCATCGTCCAGCTCGCTCCGACGGGTCGCCAATGATCCGAGCAGCTCGTCGAGCTCTGCCAGTCGCCGGGCACGGGCTTCGGCGCGCGCTGCCGATCCGATGTGCTCGGCGCGCTTCTTGTACCAGCGGCCTTGCAACGGCCCCAGCGCCCACGAGCCGTCGCGCCCCACTCGGACCTCTCCCGTCGATCCGAGCCTCACGGAGCGGAGCACCGCCTCGATCACCGCGGCGTCCACCGGCGCAGCCGTAGCCGGGACAAGCACCTCCTCGAGCGTTCGGCCCGACAGCGGCGCAGCTACCAGCACCGCATCGAGGGTCTCGGGATCGAGCAGTGCGCCGTCGGGAGTCACCCATGCGTCGAGCAACCCCGAGTCCTCGAGCGCCGCTTCGAGCCCGGCGCGCGCGTCCTCGTCGAGCTCGGCTCGGAAGTCACATAGACGCCACAGCGGCGCCCCGACTAGCTTCTCGCGCCATGGACGATCGCGATGCCGGGAAGGACCGTCCTCTCGTTCGTCTACGACCCGGACGCGCTCCGCGTTGGCGTCGGCGATTTGTTCGTCGACCTTGTCAACGCGTCGCTCCAGCAGAGACTGTGCGGATGCGATCTCGGTGCAGGCCCGCAGCGTGAGCTCGTCGATCAGACGGGCTACATCCTGGGTCTCACCGAGCCCGGTGGCGCACGCGGCCTCGACGAGCACGTCGAAGCCCGTGTCGTCGACGTGCAGCTCCTCGAGCGACCCGCGCCAGTCCACCAGGTTGCCGTACAGAGCCTCGATTGCAAGCCCCGCCGCCCGCTCGGCCTCCTCGATGAGAGCGCGCACCTCAGTCACCTCGGCGCGGCGCTCCTCCCTTTCGCTCTCGCAGCGCTTCAGCTCTTTGACCGCGGCGCGCCCGGCTTCGGCTAGTCCGGCCAGTCGCGTAAGAAGCTTTCGCCTCTCGGCGAGCATTACGGTGATCGCCGGATAGGTACCCTCGGGGTCTTCCACGAGGGAGGCATCGTGCAACTCGTGCCACTCTCCCAGGGCGGCGTCTGCAGCCCGCTCGCGCGCTTCGACCCGGGCCGCCTCAAGCTCGGCTGTGGCCGCCTCAGTGCGCTCGGCCGCGACTCGCTCGTGTTCCGCTGCCCGCTCTTCCCGCTCGGCCGCCGCCACGGCATGCTGTTCGGCTCGCTCGGCGTCTTTCTTCGCCAGCTCGGCCGCCTCTTTCGCCGACTGCAGCGCGTGTGCGCTCTCCATCACCTGGGAACGATCAATCGCCTGAATCGCGCCTTCGGCGGCTGCGAGCGCGTGCACCGTCGCCGTCTTGTCACCGGCGATACGCTCGATCTCGGAGCGCGCCTCGGCCAGCGTCGTCTCGGCTGCTCGCACAGTGCGTGTGACGTTGTCGAGCTGCGTCGTCGCCCCCCGTACGTCTCCCGCCCGGCGGCGGGCCACGACACGGGCGTATCCTCGATACTCCTCGAGAAAGGCGCCCAGCAGGTCGTGCGAGCGACGCAACGCTTCGAGCTCCTGCTCGAGCCGCTCAAGGCTTTGAAACGCACTTCCAAGGCGTTCGACCTTGCTCGCGTCCAGCGGAGGAAGGCTCGTCGTCAGCAGCTCGGAGAGGGCATCCGGGTCCAGCTTGGCGGAAAGCTGCGGCCGGCGCAGCGCCAGCAAAAGCTCGATGAGAGCGTCGTAGCGTTCGGCCCCCAGCTCGAACAGTGCGGCGTCGACCGCCCGGCGATAGTCGCTCTTCGTGTCGTACACTGCGCCGCTGCGCTCGAGCGCGGACTTGAGCCCGTCCCTTGAGAGCGGAACGCGCTGCTGGACGAGGTCTAAGTCGTTTCCCACCCGGGCTTGCGCGACGAAATACCACGAGTCCACGTCGCGCACCGACATCGTGGCGCGCAGCCCCGCCCCCAGCGTGACGAAACGTGGCTCGCCGTTCTCGAGACGTCCGAACTCCAACCACACGTAGCCGAGGCGCGACGAATGAACGTCCTCGAGGAGGTTCCAGCGCATCGTCTTGGCGCGATCGCCGAAGGGGTCGAGCCGTTCGGCTCGGAGGTCGGCGTCGAGCAAGAACGGCAGGAGTAGTTCGAGGGCTTTGGACTTGCCCATGCCGTTCTCGCCGCGCAGAAGCAAGCGCCCGCGATGGAACCGGAACTCATGGTCGTCGTACTGCCACAAGTTGACGATGCCGGCCCGCAAAGGGACGAAGCGCTCGCCCTGCGGGCGCGGCAACTCCGGACGGGCGCTCGATACAGGTTCGAAGCCCGCCAGGAGCCCCAGCTCACCGTGGCCGTTGGGGCTGTTGTCTCGACCGCTCATTTCGTCCCCCGATTGCCGGATCGATCGCGCTGAGCCGCGAAGCGGGCGATAGCGGGCAGAGGCACGATCCCGGTCTCGCCGAGTCGGACCAGCTCGAACGCGCTCAGATAGTCGATGACCTCCTGCGCGAGTCGAGCCGTCCCACCCTCGGCCCGCACATCCGCTCGCCAGTAACGTCCGAAGCGTCCGACCAGGCCCTCAACGATGCGTTCGACCTCGGTCCGCTCCACCGTCGTGGAGCGCGGCGCGGCGGTGCGCACTCGACCCGCGAGCTCTTCGGCTACCAGCAGGGTGGCATGGCCGAGCGTGCCCTCGACGGGAAAGCGCCTATCGGTCGCAGTCGCGTCATCGTCGATCGCAGCCATACCCTCGGCGCGCGTTTCCACCAAGAAGCCGCAGACCTCGTCGAGCTGGCGGGCCAAATGGTGGCGCTGGGTGCGCACATAGGCACGCTCGTCTTCGGACAGGTCCTCGTAGTAGATGACGGGCTGTTCGACCAGTCGACGCATGAGCAGGTGCCTGCAACGGCGCCGGCGCCCCTCGTCGGTGTGCGGATAGGGGTCAATCGCCAACTCGGATGGCGCGGACACAGTCGAGGGCGGTACGGGCGCTCCGATCATCTGCCGCAGACGGTGTGGATGCACGTCGTAGAGCGCATCTGCGCCCGAGACCCCGCGCGCGAAGCTCTCCTCGTCCCCGTCACGCAACTCGATGCCACCATGATCGGCGATCGTCTGCAGGGCGTACACGAATCCGCGGCGCTCCGTGACCTTGTCGAGATCCAAAGCGGTAAGCCCCGGAGTCGAGGCGGACAATAGGTGCACTGCGTCGGCCAGTGCGGAGAGATTGGTCTGCACGTCGACTTTCTCGAGCGCGGCAAGAGCGAGGCACAGCAAGGAATACTGTCGCCGCGAGAACTCGGTGCCGCGGCGCGTGCGCAAGGGCCGAGGAGATGTCCCGGACACCGGGGATTTAAAGAGCCGCGCGAAATCGTGCTCGACCACGAGTCGATAGCCCAGCCACTCCGAGAACCAACCGCGTAGGAATTGCTCATGGCGCCGTACCGCCGCCAAGGCACCCGTACGCGGCGTGGTCGTTGTGATTAGCGGGTGCCGGAGCAGCATTCGCAGCGCGCGTGTGCGGTCGATCTCGCTGGCCGCATCGAGTTGAGCAGTAAGCGCGGCCGCCCGGCTCATTGCGCTACCGGCTCGGGCTGAATCGCGGTCTCAAGCACCTCGATCGCGAAGTCCGGTCCTGCGAGGCAGCCGCGCGGCGTCTCGATCTCGGCTCGCCCGCCGCCCGGCGGCTCGCCAACGCGCACCTCGAAGCGCCCGTCCGCACTAAACCCCCGGCGCAGCGACCCATCGGGGCCGCTTCGTGCCAGTGCCCGCCCGACGAGATCCAGCAGCAGGGCGAACTCCGCATCGTCGAGGGCTTCAAGTTCCGAGAACCGCAGGGGGCCTCGCCCCACGAATCTGGCGGCGGCGCGGTCCACGGCCGCCTGCTCGACGCGCAGGCGCTCGGCAAGCTCCCGCTTGGTAACTGAATGATCCTCGATCGCACCGATGCCCCCGCTGCGGGTGGAACGGCCGTGACTCCGGAGATAGGTCGGAACCTCAACCGGCCCTACGCTCCACCAGCTCGCGCCTGCAACCGAGTCCTCGTCTTCGCGCGCCAAGGCCATGTGCCGTGCGGACACCAGTCCGAAGGCGCACGCGAACAGGCGATGCGCAGCCTCGTCATCACCGGACTCGAACCATCGGGCGAGCTGAAGAAGATCCGCGCTGCGGCTTACGCGCCTGTAGCGCTTGTCGTTGACCCGCTCGACAACGGCGAGCAGACGGTTGATCGCGTCGAGGCCCGCCGACCGCAGGAGTCCAACAGTGGGTGCCTTTCCCCTGCTGCCCACAAACCACGCTCGTAGACCATGCCAACGACTCCGGAGCGCTCCGCCATGATCGGTGCCCTCGAAGGCGGGGTCGTCGATGCTGGGGGCCTCTATGGCCTCGCAGGCCAGAGCCACAAGCCTCTCGATGTCCTGGCTCTCAACCTCGGCGATTGCGTTCTCGATCTGCGGGGCGAGCTCGCTCAGCTTCGAGACGAAGTGCTCCAGATAGACAACCACCGCCGCCTTGTATGAGCGAAACGACTCGTCGGCCAAGTCTCCGGCATCGATCGCGTCATTGAGGTTCCCCATGAATACGCTGGCATTGTTGACCAGCTCGTCGAATTTCCCGAACAGCCCGAACATGCATGCGTAGAGACCACCAGGATCGGGCCGAGCGCGCCCCGCCTCGACCGCCAGCGCTTTCAACTCGTCGAGCACCGCGGAGAGCATGAATCGTTGCAGCGAGCCCTGGGTCCCGAGTGTGGCCTCGACCCGTTCGACCGCCTGCTGGGCCGCTTCGCCCTCGCTGGTTAGCTGATACAACGAGCGACGCCGCGCGAACTCGGCGAGGTTACGGGCACGCGCCGTGTCTTGGATGCGCCTGAGGTTGCCCCAGGTCACCAGTTGATCGAGCGTGGCCTCGAGGGCATCGATGTCGAAGTCGTGGCGCGCGGCCGTCGGAAGCCGCTCGAGCAGCTCAGAGGGCCGCAGGCGCAGCTCGTAGCGAGCCTTGGCCTCGGCGAAGACCCGCATGATGGCGCGATAGAGCGGCGCCTTGGCCTCGACGGCATAGGCGAAAAGGCGCAGGCGCTGAGGCATCTCTCCGAGTGGGCTGTGGCTCTGGTTCACCCCCCACTCATATCGAAGCCCTGTGACGAAAACGCGCCTTTCGGAGGAAAAAGTCTTCGCGTCCTTTGAGCCAAGGAGGGCCTCTATGGGAACCACCTCTCCTTGCTGAGGGGTCCGAGCGGCCTGTCTGTGACCCCGCGTCACAGTTTGGAGGCCCAGAATCGGCGAGAGTTGCCCTGCCCGATTTGAGCCGATTAGGCTGTCAGGCATTGCCAGCGGGCATGAGCGGAAGGGCGGCGCGTGCAGGAGACGATCACCACGACTCCAGACGACGAACTGCCCCCCTCGCGCCCCCGA
>JBOGWV010000220.1:0-17725 GCA_050693975.1 Actinomycetota bacterium | reverse complement strand
TCGTGCGCGAGGTCGAGGATCGAAGGGACTTCGTGACCCTTCATGCGGGCTCGCTGGATCACCGGGGCGGTGGACAGCAGCTCCTGGGTTGCGGCACGCCCTCCGCCGGCGGACGCGAGGGCCACGTCATCCCACCTCTCGGGGACCGGTAGGTCCAGCTCGACAAGGTCGCTGCGATCGAACGGGGAGGGGTTCAGCACGGCCACGCCGTCTCGACCCGCGTTGGTCGCAACCTGCTCGATCACCCGGCGAGCCAGGCCCTCGCCGATCTGGCGGGCTTCGTCGTAACGGACGGCCACTTGCCGTGCGACCTCGTCGGTCGAGCAACCGCAGATCGAATCGTGTGCGGAGTTGTCGACGACCTTGCCCCAGGCAACCTCGAGCAGAGAGCCGGGATCTCCCTCACCGTGCAGCGCCATGAGCGGCTCGGCCCAGCGGGCGAGGGAGCGCTCGGCCCTCGCCGCTGCGATCCGCAGCGGCATGCGGGCCGACGTAACCCCCATGAGCATGTTGGCGCGTGCCCCCGAGCGCAGCTCGCCGACGCAACGTGAGTCACCTTCATCCGGTCGACGGGCATGCTCCAGATAGTCCGTCAGCGTGGAGATCCGCAGAACCTGCTCACATCCGTCGCGGTTGTAGTCGCGCACCATTTCGACGAGGGTGGGCAACGGCTCCACGTGGTCCGTGCCGTGCATGGCGAGCAGGTCATCGTCGCCGAAGAACGGCTCCATGGTCGCGCGGAAGGTCTCCACCCTTTCGTCCGTGCGAGCCGGCACCGCAAAGAGATGGGCGGCGTTGCCGTAACCACCCACTAGATATTCGGCCGCTACCGACGAGCCGTCGGGGGCCTCCCAGGTGAAGACATGCGATTCCACGTTGCGAGGAACGCCGCGCCACACCACCGCACGGTCGATACCGGCGCGCGCCAGCAGCTGAGGCATCTGTGCGATGTGGCCGAACATGTCCGGGAGATATCCGACCCGCATGACGGCTCCCAGCTCGTCGCCGCGCGACAATCCCATCTCCAGGTTGCGCACGATCGTTTCTCCCGACACCAGGAACTCGTCCATGAGAATGCGCCAGGGTCCGACCGCTAGCCGTCCGGACGCGATGAGCTTGCGGATGCGCTCCTCTTCCTCCGGTCGCGCCTCTAGGTAGTCGTCGACCGTCGCCATCTGCCCGTCAAGGGTGAACGCCAGTTCCGGCTCGCGCTCCATCAGATCGAGTAGCCGGTCGATCACCTCGACCAGCTGCAGCCGAAAAACCTGAAACGGCCGGTACCACTCTCGGTCCCAGTGGGTGTGCGGGACGACGTGAATCGTCCGCGTCACCTCGCTCCCGTCGGCTCAGGCATATGTGAGCATGTTAGAAGAAACACCGCACGCTCGGCGTCGCCGTAAGGAGGGTGAGCCATGGGTCTGGAGGCCATCGTCATCGGGCGCGTGGGAGCCGATCTTTATCCGAATCAGATCGAGACTCCGCTCTCCAAGGTGCGCACCTTCACTCGATTCGCGGGAGGCTTCTCGGCCAACGTGGCGACCGGTCTTGCGCGCCTCGGCGTCGAGGTCGCAATCGTCAGTCGCGTCGGAGACGATGGACATGGACGGTTCGTGAGGGAGTTTCTCGAATCCGAAGGCGTGGACGTGCGCTGGTTGGAAACCGACCCGCAGTACCTCACCCCGTTGGTGTTCTGCGAGGTATGGCCGCCCGACCACTTCCCGCTGTTGTTCTACCGGGAGCCCACCGCGCCCGACTGGGAGATCACCAGCGCATCAATTGACCGGGGCGTCGTCCGGACCGCGCCCGCGCTCTTTGCGTCGGGCACGTGTCTGGCTCGATCGCCAAGCCGCGAGACGACACTAGAGCTCATGGAGGCTCACGGTGGGATGACGGTATTCGACCTCGACTGGCGACCCTCACTGTGGCGCGAGCCTTACGCCTACCCCGATCTCGCTCGGCGAGCATGCGCGGCGGCGGCCATAGTCATCGGCAACGAAGATGAGCTCCGCGCCGCAACCGAACAGGACGATCCCGAGAGAGGAGCGAGCGAGCTGCTGGCCGCCGGACCGAGGGCCGTGATCGTTAAGCGCGGACCGCGCGGGGTCGTGGGCCTCACCGGGACCGAGCGCGTCGAGGTGCCCGGAATCGAGGCACCCGTGGTCAACGGTCTCGGAGCGGGGGACGCGTTCGCCGCCGCGCTCACCGCGGCTCTGTTGCGGGACGTCGCCCTTCCCGTCGCGCTGGACGAAGCCAACGCGGCGGGCGCGTACGTGGCGGGACAACTCGCGTGTAGCGAGGCGATGCCGACACGCTCGCAACTGAATGAGTTTCTCGCGCAGCCGGGCGGAGGCCGGCGGTCATGATTCTGGTGGCGAATGCACCGGTGACCTTCGGGGTCTTCGAGATGACCGAGGGTCGAGAGGACCTCCCCGAGGCCGGCGACGTCTTGGACGCGGTTAGCGGCGGGGGTTATGACGGGATCGATCTCGGTCCGCCCGGCTACCTTGGTGGGCATGGTGGGCTCCGCGCCGCTCTGCGCTCGAGAAAGCTCGCGCTCGCAGGTGGGTACGCGCCACTTCATCTGACCGAGGACGATGCCCTTCACGACGACATGGCGATGCTCGACGGCATCTTGGATCTGCTGCAGGAAGGTGGCGACTCCCGGCTCCCACCGAGGCCCACACTCGCCGACGCGGGCGCTCCGCACCGGAAGTCTCGACTCGACGCCGGTGCATCACTCGACGAAACCGGGTGGCGGAGGTTGATCGATGGTCTCGACCGAGCCGTCGCGCGCTGCCGGGAGCGGGGACTCGCCCCGGTATTTCACCACCACATCGGGACATGGGTGCAGACACCAGCCGAGATCGATCTTCTGCTCGAGACCAGCGACGTGGGCCTGTGCCTCGACAGTGGTCATCTGTTGCTCGCAGGCGGTAATCCAATCGAGGCGATGGATCGATGGGGAGAGCGCATCGAGCAGGTGCACGTCAAAGATGCTCGCCTCGAGGTGTTGCGGTCGGCGAAATCCATGGAGGAGGTATGGGCCGGTGGAGCCTTCTGTCCGCTGGGAGAGGGCGACGTCGACGTGGCCGGATTCGTCGACGGCGTTGGTGGTAGCGGATACTCGGGATGGGTGGTGGTCGAGCAGGATCGGATGCTGGCGCCCGGCGATTCGGTAGCGGCCATCGCCAAGGAGCAGGCGTCCAACCGGCGAGTGCTTAGAGATCTGGGATGGTGACGATCGTCAATGGATGACCTGATACGCCGTGCCGGTTCGCAGGATGACCCGAATACCCGACTGTCGATCTCGCCGGAAAACGCCGGCTGGGAGTACGTAGGGCTCCGAGTCGTCGAGCTCATCCCGGGCGAACGACGTGAGGTTTCGTCCGCCGGCGACGAGCTGGCGGTCGTTCCGCTGGCGGGGTCGTGTGTCGTGGAATGCGACGGAAGTCGCTTCGAACTCGAGGGACGCACGCACGTGTTCGCGGGGATAACGGACTTCGTCTACTGCCCCCTCGATTCAGAGATCGTCATTGCGAGTGTCGAAGGCGGTCGCTTCGCGTTGCCAAGCGCGCGCGCTGAGCGGCGGTTGGAACCCGCCTACGGTTCCGCGCAGGACGTGCCCGTCGAGATTCGCGGAGCCGGCCAGGCCTCCCGCCAGCTCAACAACTTTCTCGAGCCGAGCGTGTTCGATGCGGATCGTCTGATGGTCGTCGAGGTGCTGACCCCGGACGGCAACTGGTCGTCGTACCCGCCGCACAAGCACGACGAGCAACGTCCCGGCGAGGCGCGGCTGGAGGAGATCTACTACTTCGAGGTCGGGCGCGTCGGTCGCCCACCGGGAGAGGGCTTCGGCTTCCACCGGACCTATACCGCAGACGCCTCGATCGACCTCACGGCAACTGTCAATCACGGCGACGCCGCGCTCGTACCGCGCGGCTTCCACGGACCCTGCGTCGCCGCTCCCGGTTACGACCTCTATTACCTCAATGTGCTCGCCGGGCCGGGTGAGCAGAGATCGATGGCGTTTTCCGACGATCCCGCCTATGCATGGGTGCGCAACGCGTGGTCGGGGCAGGCCTCGGACACGCGGCTGCCGTTGACGGGCGTGGTCAGGACCGACGGAGAGAGATGAGATGTCGACCCGGACGCTAACCGTGGGGCAGGCGGTGATCGCCTTCCTGCGAGCTCAGTTCACGGAACGAGATGGAGAGCGGAGGCCCCTGTTCGCCGGATGCTTCGGCATCTTCGGTCACGGCAATGTCGCGGGGATCGGCGAGGCACTTGGAGCGCAGCGTGACTTCCGCTTCATACCCGCGCGCAACGAGCAGGGGATGGTGCACGCCGCGGCGGGCTACGCCCGCATGACCAATCGGTTGCAGACCTGGGCATGCACGACCTCGATCGGTCCGGGGGCGACCAACATGCTCACGGCTGCGGCCGGGGCCACGATCAACCGGCTTCCGGTACTGCTGCTCCCCGGCGAAGTGTTCGCGACGCGCGCTCCCGATCCCGTGCTCCAGCAGCTCGAGTCTCAGGGAGCGGGCGACGCCTCCGTGAACGACGCGTTTCGTGTGGTGTCTCGCTACTTCGACCGGGTGTGGCGCCCCGAGCAGCTGCCCTCCGCTCTCCTGCAGGCAATGCGGGTTCTCACCGACCCCGCGGAGACGGGCGCGGTGACCCTGTGCCTGCCCCAAGACGTTCAGGCCGAGGCGTTCGACTATCCCAACGAGCTCTTCGAAGAGCGCGTCTGGCATGTGGGCCGGCCGGCTCCCGAGGCGGGGGCCCTGCGGCGCGCGGCAGAGACGATTCGGAGCGCGCGGCGCCCGCTGATAGTCGCCGGTGGGGGAGTCATCTACGCGGAGGCCACGACTGCCGTGCGAGCCCTTGCCGAGCGCAGTGGCATTCCCGTCGCCGAGACGCAGGCGGGTCGCGGAGCATTGCCCAGTGGACACGACTCGGCGCTGGGGGCGGTAGGGGTGACAGGTACTCGGGGAGCGAACGCGGTTGCGGCTCGAGCGGATGTCGTGATCGGCATCGGCACCCGTTACAGCGATTTCACAAGCGCTTCGCACAGCGCCTTCGCGCATCGTGAGGTTCGCTTCGTCAACCTCAACATCAGCGCCTTCGACGCGGGAAAGTTCGCCGGGATCGCCGTCCTCGCCGACGCTCGCGCGGGGATCGAGGCACTCGAAGGGGCGTTGTCGGGCCACACGGTCGACGAAGGCTATCGACGCGAGGTGGCCGAGCACGTGCGGGCCTGGGATGACGAGGTCGGCCGGATCTACGACCTCGGACACGGCCCGCCGGTCAGCCAGGGAGAGGTGATCGGTGCGGTAAACGCGGCAGCACAGGAGCGCGATGTGGTGGTCTGCGCCGCAGGTAGCATGCCCGGCGATCTCCACAAGCTGTGGCGCGCGCGTGATCCGAAGGGCTATCACGTCGAGTACGGCTACTCGTGCATGGGCTACGAGATTCCGGGCGGAATCGGCGTGAAGCTGGCTGCTCCCGACCGCGAGGTGTTCGTGATGATCGGCGACGGTTCGTACCTCATGCTTCCCGGTGAACTCGTAACCGCCCTTCAGGAGCGCGTCAAGCTGATCATCGTGTTGGTACAGAACCACGGATTCGCCTCGATCAGAGGCCTGTCTCGCTCGGTCGGAGCCGGTGGTTTCGGCACCGATCTCAAAGGGCGGGGGGAATCGGGACTGCTCGACGGCAAGCAACTGGACGTGGACCTTGCCGCCAACGCGGCCAGCTTGGGCGCGAGGGTTGCAAGGGTGTCGTCGGTCGACGAGCTACGAGCCGCCCTCGCCGACGCGCGGGCCGCGGATGAGACCACCGTCGTCCACGTCGAAACCGACCCGGAAGTGTCGGTGCCCAGCTATGACTCGTGGTGGGATGTGCCCGTCGCGGAGGTCTCGGAATCCGACGAGGTGCGCGCCGCGCGCGCCGACTACCTCATCGAGCGGGAGCAAGGCCGGCCTTTTGTGACGCCCAGCGATTAGGAGCGATTAGGAGCGGGCGAACTCGACCAGGTAGTGGCCCGGCATCCCGTCCATGTGCCATCGCTTCCCGTCCTCGCTCTCCTCGAGGCGAGGACAAGTCGACCACCACTGGGGAAGCGCGGCCTCGTCGGGGAGCCGGCGGCCGATGATGCGTTCGACCTCGGCAATCGAGAGCACGAGACGAGCCACATCGCCGGGACGATCGGCGAGATAGGAGCAGAATTTCGCCCATTCCTCGTCGACGAGGCATTGGTCCGCACCCCATACGGGTGCTCGAGGTGGTTGAGTCGGATGGGTGTTTACTGCCAAGCTGCCGTCACTGTTCAAGTTCGTTACCCCCAACGCCATTGTTGAGCTTGCTTCTAATGGAAACTTGCCTACCCTCTCACATCGGTCGTACCACAACCCAACTCAAGTGGAACATGCGCGGGCGGTAGCAGGACTACGGCAACCCTGCAGTCCCTGCCATCCCGTGCACTAGAGCGAGATGGTGGGCGCCTCGATGAGGCCCTCACGGTGCTGTTCGAGCACCGCTCGAGCGATGGCGAGGTCCTGGATTGCGAGCCCGGTCGAGTCGAAGAGCGTGATCGCCTCGTCTGACGTCCTGCCCGGCGAGGCTCCCGTCAGAACCGCCCCCAGCTCGGTAACCCGCTCGCTCGATACGAGGCCGGCCGCGACCGCGCCGGTCAGCTCGCCCCCGTGACTGGCCTGGCGCCACTCATCGCAGAACAGCTCGCAGTTCGCCACTGCCTCGACCTCCAGCTCCGCCTTGCCGGGCCCGTCCGCGCCAAGTGCGTTGATGTGCATCCCACCTCGCAGGTCGGAGACTCTCACGACGGGCTCGAAGCCCGGGGTTATCAGCGTCACCACATCGCAATCGAGCGCCTCGCCGAGCCCGCCGGCTCGCCATCCGAGCTCATCCGCAAGGCTCTCCGCGACCCCCGGATTGACGTCGGTGCACACGCCGGCGTCGTAACCGGCCGCTTTGAGGCACAACGCAGCCCAGCGCCCGTGGAGCCCGCAGCCCACGATGCCCACGGTTTCGGCGTTGTCGCTCTCGAGCGCTTGAGACGCGATAGCCGCCGCCGCTCCGGTACGAAGCGCGGTGACCGAACGTCCATCGATCAAGGCCAGCCAGCGCCCGGTCTCTCCGTCGCTGACCAGAATGGTCCCCGTGACCGTCGGCAGGCCCCGGGTCGCGTTGCTTGGGAAGGAGGTCACCCATTTGAGGATCGCGAGCCCATCGCCGGACGCGGGCATCGCCCTGAAGTCACCGTGAGGTGCCGAGTCCAGATAGACCTTGGGAGGCATGCTCCACTCGTCCTTGGCATACCTGATGAATCCCTCGCGCACTCTCTCGATGGCGAGTTCGGGCGACACCGAGCCCATTACGGATTCGTAGTCGAGGACCACCACGTCGTTGTTCATCGCGCAGTTGTAGCCCATCTGAGGCCTCTGGTACAGAGGCGACGGGTTAAAGCGTGAGGATTGCGAGGATGAGGTGATGCGGGAACGAAAAGGGGTGGTTGGCAGGCTTGCGCTGGTTGCGGTCATGGCGCTCGTGGCGAGTGGTTGTAACGGCGCCGAGGAAGGGGAGCCCCCCACGTCGCGGCCGGAGCGGCCCTCGACGTCCTCGCCCTCGCCCGCGGACTCAGGCTCACCAAAGCGACCCGCGGAGTTCGACCCGGCGAGCGTTGACCTCGATCTCGAACCGGTTGCCGGAGGGCTGGACTCCCCCCTGGGCGTGACCCATGCGGGTGACGCCAGTGGTCGTCTCTTTATCGTCGAGCAAACCGGAGCCATCCGGGTAATGCGCGACGGCGAGCTTCTCGATGAGCCGTTCCTAGAGGTAAGCGAGGCGATCGTCGCGGGCGGCGAACAGGGCCTGCTGGGCCTGGCGTTCCACCCCGACTACACGCGCAACGGGCGCTTCTTCATCGACTACACCGACGTCAACGGAGACACGGTGGTTGCCGAGGTCGTGGTTTCGGACGACCCGGACCGCGCCGATGAGGACTCGGTCCGAACCCTTCTGCAGGTGGACCAGCCGTACTCCAATCACAACGGTGGTCAGCTTGCCTTCGGTCCCGACGGCTTTCTCTATGTTGCCCTCGGGGATGGGGGCAGTGCCGGGGATCCGGAGGACAACGGTCAGAACACCGATGTGCTCCTGGGAAAACTGCTACGACTGGACGTCGACTCCGGCGAACCCTACGGAATCCCCGACGACAACCCGTTTGCAAACGAGGGCGGCGAGCCGGAGATCTGGGCCTACGGTTTGCGCAACCCTTGGCGCTTCAGCTTCGACGCGAAAACCGGCGATCTCTGGATAGCCGATGTCGGCCAGGGCGAGTTCGAGGAGATCAACCGCCGGCCGGCGGCCGCGGGCGGTTTGAACTATGGGTGGGACCGGATGGAGGGGCTGGACTGCTACGAGGGAGGGGATTGCGATACCGCGGACAAGATCGTTCCGATCAGTGGCTACAACCACGACCTCGGCTGCTCAGTGACCGGAGGTTACGTGTACAGGGGTCGAGACTTCCCCGAACTGCGCGGTGGGTACGTCTTCGGCGACTATTGCTCGGGTCTCATCTGGGCGGTCGATGCAACCGCGGGGGAGTTCACCGAGCCGGTTGAGTTGATGGGAAGCGACCTGTCCATCAGCTCCTTCGGGCTTGACGAGGCCGGTGAGCTCTACCTCACCGATCTAGCTGGGGGCGAGCTGCTGCGGGTCGTGACTCGGTAGCGCGCATGACGAGGAGCACGATGAGACCTATGGCGCAGCCCAAGGCGGCGCCCCCGATGCAATCAAGCGGCAGGTGCGCACCTACATAGATGCGCGCAAGGCTCACCAGGGTCGCGAGGGTCCACGAGACGATGCGCCAGCGGAGAGAGAGATAGGGATGGAGCACCGTCGCCAGTGCGAACACGACGGCCGCATGCCCGGAAACGTATCCGCCTCCACCCGCGTGACTGTTTCGGAGAATCACGTCCTCGAGCAACGCGCCGGGTCGACCGCGCCCCACGAAGTCCTTGACGACCTTGCCGAGGATCCAACAGGCCAGCCCGGCGATGGCCAAGCCCGCCGCGAGCCGCCAGCGCCGGAACAGGAGCGCGCCAATTGCCAGCACGGGTACGGCGAGAAGGTTGCCGAGTTGCATGACGGGCCACAGCGGCCAGAACAGCAGGTCGGGAAGCCGGTTCATCACCTCGAACGGACCGGCCTCCCATGAGCTGACGGATCCTGAGGCCGCCGCGGCCGACGACAATCCGAAGACCGCGACCGCCCCCACCAGCAACCAGACCATGCGGCGCGTCGAGCCGAGCCGCCGTGTCCCGGTGGTTGCCGATGTGGAGTTTTCGGACAAATGACGCTCCGGAAGGTTGGCAATGATTCTTGAACATACAGAGGGCGGCGGCGATCGGGGCGGCCTGGGACGAGATCTACCCGAGGGTCTAGCAAGGAGCGCCCTCCGGTGACAGCATCGAAGACACGCCTAAAACGGTCGGGAGATCTCGGTGGCCGATGCAACCAGTGCTGCAAAGAAACGAAACGTCCGCATCGTGCAGGCGCTGTTGTCGGTCGTCGTCGTGGTCGCCATCTTCGGGTTCGCCCTTCCGAAGCTTGCCGACTTCTCCGAGGTGTGGCTGGCGATCAAGGCCATGTCTTGGGTCGAGGTCGTAACCCTTCTGGCGATCAGCCTCTGGAACATCATCACTTATTGGTTCGTCATGGTGGCTTCCCTGCCGGGCCTGAACTACTGGCAGGCAATGAAGGTCAACCAGACGTCGACGGCGATTGCGAACACGGTGCCCGCCGGGGGAGCACTGGGAATCGGCGTCACCTACGGGATGCTGACGAGCTACGGCTTCTCCAAGCAGGCGATCAGTCTCTCGGTGATCGTGACCGGCGTCTGGAACAACTTCGTGAAGCTTGGCATGCCCGTCGTCGCCCTCGCGCTGCTCGTGCTCATGGGGGATGCGGGGGGAGCGTTGACGGTGGCCGCGCTGATCGGACTTGCAATGCTGGCCGCCGCCGTCGGATTATTCGCATTGATCCTGAAGAGCGAGCGCCTTGCCCGGGTTGTCGGCGATGGCTTGGGCCGGCTGGTGTCGAACGTGCGCCGCCTCGTGCGGCGGGGTCCCGTGACCGGATGGGCCGACGCCTTCGCCCGTTTCAGAACCCAGACGATCACTCTGCTGGCGACGCGCTGGTTGGCGCTCACCCTGGCGACGCTGATGAGCCATTTTTCCCTGTACACAGTGCTGCTGGTCTCGCTCCGCCACGTGGGGGTCTCGGAGGACGAGGTGAGCTGGATCCAGGTGCTTGCCGCGTTCGCCTTCATCCGGTTGATCTCGGCACTGCCGATCACGCCGGGCGGGCTCGGGGTCGTCGAGCTCGGTCTAACTGCCGCGCTGATTGCAGCCGGAGGCGACCGCGAGGAGGTCGTGGCCGGCGTGCTGGTGTACCGGGCCCTGACCTATCTGCTCCCGATTCCCTTCGGCGTGTTGACCTACTTTGCCTGGCGCCGAGGTGCGAAACGTCGGGCCGCGGAGCGAGGGGAGACCGCTCAGAGCGCACAGGTGGATGAACCCCTGACCGAGACGGCCCCACGCCCGTAACGGTTCTTGGACGCTGGCGTCCTTGAATCTGGTCCAGGAGGGCGCGAGGACGCGCCGAGACCGGCGCCGCCCTGACAAAAAACACGAAAGGTGCTTGATGGGGCCTTCTGCGCATCGGATGATTCGCACGAGCCAACAGCATTGAGGCTCCCCACCGTCCTGCCAGGCGCGCGAGCGCCTCATACCAGCATGGAAAGTCGTAGGAGGCAGTGTTCGTGACAGAGCTCCAACTGGGAGCCGTATTCGCGGGTTATCGCATCGAGGCGATGATCGGCCGTGGTGGGATGGGCTTGGTTTATCGCGCCCAGGACGAGCGCCTCAAGCGGAAAGTCGCCCTCAAGGTCCTGCCGCCCCAGAAGGCGACCGACGAGGCCTTCCGGACGCGCTTCATTAGGGAGTCCGAGGCGGCGGCCTCGATCGATCACCCCAACATCATCCCGATCTTCGAGGCCGGCGAGGAGGCGGGCGGACTGTTCATCGCCATGCGCTTCGTGGATGGGCCGGACCTCAAGCAGTATCTGACTCAGCGTGGCCCGCTGTCGCTCGATGAGGCTACCGGCCTTCTCGACGGTGTTGCCGGGGCGCTCGACGCCGCTCATGCCCAGGGCCTGGTTCATCGCGACGTCAAGCCACAGAACATCCTGATCAGCATGGGTCCCGCCTCAGTCGCCACCAGACACGTGTATCTGACCGACTTCGGCCTCATGAAGACCAAGGAGGTGGGCCGCGAGGTAACCGCCGAAGGGCAGTTCGTCGGAACCATCGACTACGTGGCTCCCGAGCAGATGGAGGGCCGGCCCCTCGACGGCCGCGCCGATGTCTACGCCCTTGGTTGCGTGCTGTACGAGTGCCTCACTGGAAACGTCCCCTTCGCTCGGGGCAGCGACGTGTCGACGATGCTCGCGCACATGCAGGAGGCCCCACCCAGCGTGCGGTCAAACCGACCCGACCTTTCGCCGGGAATTGACGACATCATCGGCCGAGCCCTGGCGAAGTCACCTGAAGACCGTTATCCGACATGCCGAGATCTGACGAAGGCCCTTAGACAGGAGGTAGAAGTGAGCAGTAACGACCAACGACCGGAGGCGGACAGAGGCGTGGGCACAGGACCACCGAACGGGGGAACGGTTGTTGCTCCAGGCGGAGGCGCCGTCGCGCCGGCGCAGGGAGGGACGGTCGTGGCACCCAACCAGGCAAGCGTCGGTGGCAACAGCGGCACCGTGGTCGCTCCCAGCCAGCCCGGCGTGCAGGCGCCCGCGCCGGCAACCGCGCCCATGAACCAGCAGCAACCGCCGCCACAGGGTCCATCGAACCCGGGCTGGCAGCAGCCACCGCAGCCGCAGCAGCCCGGCCCCTCGGGCCCCGGCTGGCAGCAGCCGCAGCAGCCCGGCTACGGACCGCCTCCCACTCAACCTGGCCTCGGCGGCCCCGGCTACGGCGGGCCGCCTCCGGGCGGCCCCGGCTACGGCGGTCCGCCTCCGGGCAGGGGCGGCGGCAGCAAGGCCGGTCTCTTCGTGGCCCTCGGTGTCGTGGCGCTGCTCGTGGTGGGCGGCGTGGCGTTCGCGCTGACGCGCGGTGGCGACGACGAGCCCGAGCCGGTTGTGGCCCAGACCACGGCCGCGCCGGAGACGTCGGCCCCCCCAACGACCGAGGCACCGAGCCCCGCGCCGTCACCCACCGAGGAGACCACCGACGCTGGGGATGATCAGGGTGAGTTCCCCAACCAGTTCGAGCAGGCGCTTCTAAGCCACCTTCCCGAGGACTTCATCGACGCCTGCTCTCGCCTCGAGTTCGACCTTCCGGCGACGGCCAACGCGGCCATCACCTGCACTCCCAACGGGGCCGATTTCATCGGCTACGTCCTGTATGGCAATTCGGACACGATGAGCCGTGACTACAACCAGTCGGTGAGCGATCAGGGAGTCATCAGGAACAGCGGAAGCGCGGGATGCCAGAACGGCAGCCCCTCGGAGGGCACCTACACCCGGCAAAGCAGGACCCCGGGTCGTCTCATGTGCTACTTCGACAGCGGCGAGGCGTGGATGGACTGGACTCACGAGTCCCTGTCGATCTACACCTTCGCCAGCCGGTCGGACGGCAACCTACGCAAGCTGTTCGACTTCTGGATCAACGCCGGGCCCTTCGGCCGGCCGATTCCCATCGACTGACCAAACCTGGTAGCTGAGAAACCCCGTCCCCGCGGCGGGGTTTCTCCTTCGTCATGTATCCAGAGGCAGCAGTTCCCGTTCGACGGGCGTGGCCGGCTGCGCTTGCGAACGGCGCCGGCGAATCGCAACCGCCGCCGCAACCGCCAGAAGCGCCGCAAATGTCCAGGCCATCCAGGGTGTGGATGATCGCGGCGCGGTGACGGAGACCGCGACCACTTGTCCCTCCAGCAGGGGGCCGAACTCGAACTGACGGTAGCGTCGCCCATCGAAGTCCAGGGATCCGAGATGGCGCCCGGGGGCGCGCACGAACAGGTCGGGCTGGACGAGCACGTCCGCCCGCGTGGTGGGGTAGTGGACCGGGTGCCCGAGCGCCCAGCCGGCGTCTCCGCCCAGAACCCCGTACGAGAAGGACATGCGAGTCTCGCCCGGCTGGAGCGGATCGCCGGAGGCAACGCCCCCGTCGATGTCGGTGATCGCCTCATGGGTCAGGCCCTCGAGGGCGCGCAGATCGAAGGCCCTGGAAGGGAGAGGCAAGCGGAGAACGGCCGGCCGTCCTTCGCTCGCCTCTCCGATGTAGGTGCGATCGGAATCGTTGTCTACGCGCAGGAGGTGGAGCACCGCGAGCTCGTCGTCGTCTGCGAGGGTGGCGACGGAGGTATCCGAACGGACGGTTATGACGCTGGCATCGCGCGTCGGCTCGAAGATGGTTAGCCGGATCGGGCGCGAGCCGGTACCAAGCTCGGCAGTCGTTCGGTAGCTCACGCCCTTGTAGCGAACGGACACCACCACCCGCTCCGCTCGCCGGGCATCCATCGGGGGCAAGCTGAAGTGACCCGCGCGCGACACCTCCACCGTCGCCCTGTCCACCTCGGATCCCAACGAACTCGTTTGCACGGCATTTATCTCGAGGTCAGCCGGAAGGCCCCTGCCTTCGGTGCCGTTGTGGACGATGCCCTCCAATTGGACCTCGGCGGCATGGCCGGGCCCCGTGAAGTTGCACAGCACCGCTGTCGTGAGCGCGACCACGATCGCTCTCATGGCTCGTAGCGCAGGCCCTTTCGAATGCCCACGGCCAGCGGGATCATCAGCAGCGCGGCGAGGATGGGTGCACCGCCCAGAGGCGAACCCTCGCTTCGACCCGGCTTATCGGGTGGCGCGACACGGCCGCTGGCAACCAGGCGCTCGTTCGAGAACTCCGAGGCGGGGGGCGTCGTGACCTCAGCCGGAAGTTCCTTGTTCGATGCGATGTCAACGATCGTCATGTTGGCGAGCAGGTCCTCCGAGTTAAGACCGCCCGCGAAAGTGCCGCGCTCGTCGAAGGACTGGACGAAGTAAGGGGGTGAGTGACGCATACGCATCGTGGCGGTTACGTCGATGGCCTCGCCGCCGAGCTGTGAAGCGTCGAAGGTATACGTGAACGAGCGCGTCTCTTCGGGATCGAGTTGCTTGAGGATGGTCTGCGGGAACTCGTCGGTGGTGTCGTCGTCTACCACACGGGTTCGCAGGCGAACGATGTCGGGAGTGAAGCTCTGGTATTCGACCTCTTCGAGCACGCCGTCGCCGTCGGCATCGCCATCGGTAAGGATCTTCTGGAGATTCGTCAGCCACGGATCGCAATCATCGAGAGGGCTCAGAGACTTCTCGTTGAGCAAGACGTCCCCGTCGAATCCCTTGACGGCTGCATCCGAGTTGTCGAGCGTGGTGGTGGTGAGGTCGCACGCCCGCAGCTCTTCCGCGACGTCCTCGATGACGCCGGACGCACAGGGAGACTCGACGAGGATGCCGTCGGGCGTCTCGACATCTGCGAGGCACACCTCCTGGCCCGATGCCGTGGCTGCAGAGATCTCGATCCACCACTGGCGGGCGAACGCAAAGCCCGAGGGGAAGCTGTGCCCGGTGAGGTTGCGAAGGTTGACCGTCGCGTCGACGTTGCCGCCGGCGTCGGGTGCACCGACGTCGACCGTCAGCTTGACGGTGCTCCTCAGTAGCGCCTCGCGCTCCTCGAGCACGAGCTCCATTCCGTCCTCGGGCATGCCGGGCTGCGTGTAGTAGGACGCGTTCATATCGTAGTCCACTCCCACGAAGGAGTGAAGATTGCGCTCGCGGTCCTGTCCGCCAAGTGCCGGTGGGGCGGAGGCGATCTCGCCGGGCTCTGCGGCGGGCATGTGGCAATCGACGCAGCTCGAAGCGTCGTCCCCCAACTGGGAAACGTAGTCCTCCCACTCGTCGTACGTGGTCTGCAGCACCAGAAGATCGTCCCTATCACCGAGGTCGTTCTCGTCGAGCACTCCGTCGCCGTCCGAGTCGTTGTGGTCAGCGTCAGGGGACACCTCGACCGGGGCGTTGCCGTCGGTGGGGTCGACGTCGACGATCACGTTGTGGCAAGCCGCGCACATCTGCGACGAGCTCTGGTCGTCACCCATGAAGCCCGTCTCGATATCGTGCGCGGAATTGGGGATGGGATCGTCCAGCGGGGGACCGAACATGGTCCCGAAGTCGAGATGCCCGCGTTCGCCGATTGTCAACGTATCGGAGGCGCCTTCACCTTCATCGGGGGGCTCCGCGCGCGTGTGGCAGATGACGCAGGTGACGCCCTCGTTCTCGACGCCCTGCGGATCGTTCACCGGATCGGGTTCGAAGAGGGGGAAGACCGCGGTCTGTGTGAATTTCACGCCGGCCGGTGCATGGCAGTTGACGCAGGCCTTCCCGAACCCCGGCTGCTCGGCGAGTGT
The DNA here is from genome assembly GCA_050693975.1 of Actinomycetota bacterium. Lineage (GTDB taxonomy): Bacteria > Actinomycetota > CADDZG01 > CADDZG01 > WHSQ01 > WHSV01. The sequence goes on along the minus strand of JBOGWV010000220.1, from coordinate 2,194 downwards.
CACAGGTGTTTGGGCTCGAGTGATCGTGCTCGTCTGCGCGTCGCGGTGCATCGACAGCTTCCATTCGTCGACGATGTCCGAGTGGCAGGTACTGCAATCCTCGGACGAGGCGAACGTCTTCTCGGGTTCGCCGGCGAAGGCGCGGCCGACGTTGAACACATCCCCGAGATGAAAGACCAATGCGCCGAGCAACAGCGCTGCAAGTGGAAGATGGACCGCGCGCCAGCCTTGCATGAAACGGGCGTACTTGCGCTGGCGAACCGCACGGGCGCGCTCGCGTTCGAGCTCCATCGCCAGGTCCTTGGCCCGGTCCCATGCCTGGACTTCGTTCTGGTCGAGCCCGCGCAGATAGTGCTCGATCTCGCCCGGCGACCGACGGTGTGTTGCAAGGTCGTCGACCGCGGCCTGGAATGCGTCCGACTTACCTACCTTGACCTTCTCGATCTCGATGGCGAGGCGGTCGCTGCGGCCTCGGGTGTCGATCAGCGAGAGGTTGCCGACGTCGCCGGGAACCTTCCTGGGAGTCGAGCCGTAGACGGCCCGCCAGGCAATTCCGCTGGCCACCAGGAGCACGAGAAGGATCGTCGTGATCTTGCCCGTCGATAGGTTGCCGCTGAAGGGATACAGGGCGGCATGCGCCAGCGCACCGATGAGAGCGACGAGGCCCAACCAGATGTGCGACTTGAACCACGACATCATGGTGCCACCGAGCTTCTCCTGCAGCGATCGTTTGCGCGCGCTGTAGAAGAAGGTCACCGCGATTAGCACCAGTGCAATGAGGCCGACGAGGGCGATCAACCACCACGTTGCGGAGCGCGAGGGGTCGTCCTGCAGCGCGCGAATGCCCAGGAACGCGACCACCAGCAGCAGCACCGCGATGAAGGCAAACAAGCCGATCCAGGGGCCGGGTCGCTCGAACAGGGTCGTGGGACGGCGAATCGTTGGGCGCGCTTTACTCGCCATCAACGAACCTCTGGCATCAGAAGGGGCCCCCGGAAGGAGCCTGGGGGGTCATCTGAGGCGCGGCCATTTCCATTCCGACCACGACGTCGCTACGACCGAAGACTTCGACGGGGTTGATTCGCATCGCGGCCCCGACCGGGCACGCGGTTACGCACGCATAGTCGCTGTAGCCCGAGCAGAGGTCGCACTTCACCGCGATGCGGTTGCCCTTGACCTCGGACGAGTGGATGAACTCGTCGTCGTCCTGGGTTTCCATCTCGCCGGTGAAGAAGCTCAGCAGCTTGTGCCAGCGATTGGAGCGCTGCTTGATGCGCGGGTACATGTTGATGTTGCCGTAGGGGCAGCGTTCGGCACAGGCGCCGCAGCCGATGCAATTCTCCGGCACGATGCGGATCTCGCCGTCAGGTTCGCGCACGATGCCGTTGACCGAGCACATGAGGCATACGGGGTCGTCACAGTGGCGACAGGCCGTGGGAAACAGCAGGTCGCCCATCTGTAGGCCACCCCGATAGAGACGTGAGTAGCCGTGGCGGCGCTCGCACGCGTCCACACAGTTGTTGCAGTTGGTGCAGACCGCGGTGTTGATCAGGAGTACCTCGGAACCCTGCACCACCCCTTCCTCGAGCAGACCCTCGAGCGAGATCAGGTGGTCGGTGCTGCGCGCGCTGCTATCGGTGCGCTGGGCGTTCGTGTTGGCCACGCCGTAGAGATACTGCTCGGCGCGGTGAGACTCGGCCGTGAGCCGCTCGCGCAATGAAGGGTTTCGCTGCAAGAGGGCATTGAGCGCATCGCCCGGGATCGCCACGACTTCGGAACGCGTGTTAGCGGTCACGGTTGCGCTGCGAGGTTGATTGAACAACACCGATCCCGCACCGCAAACATCGCCGTCGTGGAAGTACTGAAGGACGCGCTCGCGATCACCGTAACGCCGAGACACCTTGAGGAATCCGTCGCGCACCAGATACATCGTGTCTGGTGCGTCACCCTCTCTGTAAAGGACCTGCCCCGGCTTGAGTATTTGGAAGTCGGAACGCTCGAGCAGCCATTGGATCGCCTCTTCTGGTAGCACCCCGAACACCGAAGAGGACTTAGCCTGAGCCCACACCGCGTTTTGCTTGTAAAGCGACTCCATGGTGTCTGCGAAAGTCGCGGCCTCCTTCATCATCTGGAAGACGACCGCCTTGTTGAACTCGACGATGGTCGAGTCCTCAAGCGCCGAAACGGTATAGGA
>JBOGWV010000219.1:0-1535 GCA_050693975.1 Actinomycetota bacterium | reverse complement strand
ACAGGTTTTCTTCGGGAGCGACGGTCGACGCCGTGGTGCGCGCGGGTGGTCGTCTGGTGTGCATCGACTCCAAGTTCCCGCTGCCCAACTACCGCCGGATGTGCGAGGCCGGCAACGATGCCGAGCGAAGGGACGCGCAGCGCGCTTTCGCTCGCGATGTCGCCAATCACATTAGGGCCATCGCCACCCGCTACATCGTCCCCGACGAGGACACGCTCGAGTTCGCAGTCATGTACGTGCCGGCCGAGGGCGTTTACTCCGAGATGCTTCAGCTCAAGCACCACAACGAAGAGCTGTTCGACCTGGCGATTAAGTCAAAGGTCGTGCCCATGTCTCCTCTCACGTTGTACGGCTATCTGCAGACCGTGCTCTACGGCCTGCGTTGCCTGAGTGTGGAGCGGGGGGCCGAGAAGATCCTCGACGCCTGCGGGCGGTTACACCAGGACTTCGAACGCTTCGCCTCGGAGTACGAAACGCTCGGCGGCCACCTCTACCGGGCGCGCACCAAGTACGAGGAGGGCGGGCGCAAGCTCGACCGCTTCAGGGACAAGCTCGGCGCGATGGTCGAGGACTCCGAGGCCGACGAGCTCAAGGGGACCGATCCACTCGATCGCCCCAACCTGGAAGCGGTCAACGACTAATCGCGTTCTCGGCGTGGTTCCGACTTGAACCAATGGCAACACTTTGTACGCATCTGGGGTTCACGATTCTGGACAAAAAACCGCGTAAGTGCCTTGGAGCCTCTCTAACCGATAGCTAGCCTGCGAACAGTTGCCGGCGAGTGACGCGGCGCGTCATTCACGTTCCCGAAAGGATCCGCTCTTGAGCGATCGCACGCCCTTCCGCAGAACCATCATGCTGGCCGTCGCATTCATGCTGGCTGCGCTGTTCCCGAGCATCGCTTCGAACGCCTCGCCCGCCACTCCAGACACGAAGCCTGACAAGGATCTCCCTCCTGTCGTTCGTGGCCTGAATCCCGATAAGAAAGCGATCAAAGCAGCTCTGACTCGCAAGGCGATGCGATCGGTCGAGTCGCTGGACATGTCGGTCGAATTCGACGATGTTTCATCGAGCATTTCCGTCACCGATCCCGATGCCTCAGGGGTGGCGGTGTCGGTGCCTGCGGTGGGGCCCTCGGAGACATCACTCGAGCGTAATAACCTGCGGAACGCGGCCACGGCTAGGACCAAGGTGCCCAGAATAGACGTTCCCTTTACTCGCACCGAAATCGTTAACACGACCGTCTACCCCCACGTCACGCACGGCAAGTTGTTCATGCTCGAGGGTGGCGTGCCCATTGCTGTGTGCTCCGCGACAGTAGTGAATTCGGTCAGCAAGAACGTCGTGTGGACGGCAGGGCACTGTGTCGAAGAGGGAGCCCAGGGTGGCTTCTATCAGGATTTCGCCTTCATTCCCGGATATCCCAGTGAGCCGCACGGCGTTTGGTTCCCGGAGCGCGTAGTCACCACGCCGGAGTGGGCTCAGGACGGGGATTTCAGCTTCGATGTTGCCGCCCTCACGATGGAACCCAAGGC